>NZ_UHIA01000004.1:162500-375000 GCF_900460215.1 Suttonella indologenes | reverse complement strand
AGCCTCCGCCGATTTAGCAGCCCTCGATCAGCTGCTTGTCAGCCGCGAAGGCATGAACGGCAACATTGACGAAGAAGATTTCTACATCTTCCCTATTTTGCGCTCATTAAGCGTCGTCAAAAACCTTCCCTTCCCCGAGCGCGTACAAAGCTATATGCAAAACATCAGCGAAAAAACAGCTATTCCGCTCTTTTTTGACCGCGCCGTCTAATGAAAACATACAGCCAAAAACTGCTGCTGAAAATTTGCGGCATACTCGCCTTGATTGCGGGCATCATCGGCTTCGCCCTGCCCGTTATGCCGACCACGCCATTTGTGATTCTCGCCTCATGGTGTTTTGCGCGCAGTTCGCCGCGTTTTCATCAATACCTATTGAATCACAAACACTTCGGCGAAGCCCTACAGCGCTGGGAAAATCACCGCCAAATCAGCCGCAAGGCAAAATGGCTTTCCAGCAGCATGATGTGCCTATCCATCGTTTCCTGCTCAATTCTCTTAGGCGTGAAATTTTGGTGGATTAGCGCCGGCGTGGCATTGATTTGCGCGGCGGTCATCTATTATTTATGGCAACTACCTGAATACCAATGAAAAAAGCAGCTTAAACAAGCTGCTTTGAATAATGGTCGGGGTGACAGGAATTGAACCTGCGACCCCTTGCACCCCATGCAAGTGCGCTACCAGGCTGCGCTACACCCCGACGAAGAACGGCTATTATATTAGGATAAACAGAATATGCAAGAAACTTTATGGCTGCCTGCCGATTGGCAAGCGCCCTCAGGCATTATCGCCGGCACTAGCCTCAGCAATTCCCCGCTTTGCACACAAGGATTTAACCTTGCCCGCCACGTTCAAGATCAGCCCGAACGCGTGGAAAGACACCGCCAAAAGTTGGCTCGGCACAGCGGATTAGAGGCGCAGCGCTGGCTGTGGCTCAATCAAATCCACAGCAATATCGTCGTCAGCGATGAGAATTACCAAACAGACATTGATGCCGATGCCGTCATTAGCCGCAGTCCTGATGCCGTGGCAGTCGTGATGACCGCAGACTGCCTGCCCATATTGTTGTGCAATGCCGCAGGAACGGAAGTTGCCGCGATTCATGCCGGCTGGTCCGGACTGTATAAAGACATCATCCGCAATACCATCATGCAATTTCATAGTCCCGCACAGCAGTGTTACGCATGGATTGGTCCCTGCGCCACACAGGCGCGATATGAAGTCGATGAGGCTTTTTATGCACGTTTTATAGAGAAAAACCCCGATTTTGTCACTTATTTCCGCGCCAATCGAGAAGGACATTATCTTGCCGATTTACCCGCAATCGCCCGACATCAATTAAGCGAACAGGGTATTGCCGCCGAAAATATCAGCGGCGGCGAGTTATGCAGCATCGGCGATGCGCGCTTTTTCTCATACCGCCGCGATGCCGGCTCCGCCGGACGCATGGCAAGTTTTATCGCACCCATAAAAAGCCCGTCTAAAACGGGCTATGATTTAATCATTCAAAAAACTTTTCAGTAATTCCGAGCGATTGGGATGGCGCAATTTCCGCAAAGCCTTCGCCTCAATCTGGCGGATACGCTCGCGCGTAACATCAAACTGCCGCCCCACTTCTTCCAAAGTATGGTCGGTATTCATATCGATGCCGAAACGCATGCGCAGCACCCGCTCTTCGCGCGGCGTCAGTGATGCCAACACTTCATTAGTGGCTTCCGACAAACCGCGCGTGGTTGCCGCTTCCAAAGGCGACATGACATTGCCGTCTTCGATAAAATCGCCTAAATGCGAATCTTCGTCATCGCCGATCGGGGTTTCCATAGAAATCGGTTCTTTGGCAATTTTCAATACCTTGCGGATTTTCTCTTCCGGCATATCCATAGCAATCGCCAATTCTTCAGGTGTTGGGTCGCGACCGTTTTTCTGCACCAAATTGCGTGAAATACGGTTCAATTTATTAATGGTTTCAATCATATGCACAGGAATACGAATTGTGCGCGCCTGATCGGCAATCGAGCGCGTAATCGCTTGGCGAATCCACCATGTGGCATAAGTGGAAAATTTAAAGCCGCGGCGGTATTCGAATTTATCCACCGCTTTCATCAAACCGATATTTCCTTCCTGAATCAAATCAAGGAATTGCAAGCCGCGATTGGTGTATTTTTTCGCAATTGAGATGACCAGACGCAAATTCGCCGCCACCATTTCTTCTTTGGCTTTTTTCGCCTGCTCTTTGCCCACAGACAATTGGCGATAAATATCTTTGATATGCATTGCCGTCATGCCGTATTGCTTTTCAAATTCTAGGAATTTTTCCTGCTCCGCCTGCACATCGGCAATCATATCCTTCAACCTTTCCGCATATTTGCGGCGGTGCTTGCTCTGCTCGACCACCCATTGCAAATCCGTCTCATGGCCGGGAAATTCCGTCACATAATCCTTGCGCGGCATGCCCGCTTTATCAATCACCAAGTGCATCAAACGCCGCTCGATTTCGCGAATCGCCTCGACCGGCTCGGCCAATCTTGCTTCCATCAAATCAAAAGTGCGTTGCGGGAAAGAAAAAGCGCACATATAGAGTTTAATCTCTTCATGCATTTTCTGCGTTTTCTTCGCGCTTAAGCCCTGTCCTTTTTTCAATGCGGCTTGGAATTTTTTAAAGACTTCGGCTAATTCCAATAATTTTTCGCGCGTTTCTTCCAAATTATTGCCATTATTTACCGCAGGCGCAGCGCCTTCGCCGTCCTCGTCTTCTTCATCGCCGTCCATACGGCTGATGCTTTCGTCGTCTTCATCAAAATCGGCATCGCCTTCTTCCGCCGCCAATTCATCGCTATTATTTTCCGCATAAGGATCACCGTAGCCGTTGACCAAATCGCCTAAACGCGCTTCGCCGCTTTCTGTTTTTTGGAATTCTTCAATGAGCGCGGCAATGGCGGGAGGGAAATCCGCCAAAGTTTGCTGCACCGCACTTAAGCCGCTTTCAATTCGCTTGGCGATCGCAATCTCGCCTTCGCGCGTCAGCAAATCGACCGCGCCCATCTCGCACATATACATGCGCACAGGGTCTGTCGTGCGCCCAATTTCATTATCGCTGAGCAATACATTATTGGCGAGCTCTTCTTCGTCTTCGCCGCTGACCACATCGCCTTCTTCGGGCGGCGCTTCCACGACGTCAATGCCCATTTCCGCCAACAGCGCCACGATTTCTTCAAACTTATCGCCCTCTGCCGCGCCTTCCGGCAAGGTTTCGTTTATCTCTTCGTAAGTCAAAAATCCTTGTTCGCGACCGCGCTCGATGAGTTCTTTCACCTCATCTTGAAAATCTTCATCTTCTTGTGTACGCACAAAAACACTCATTAGAACTCCCTCAACAAATCAACAGGCACAAACCGCTATATGCTGCTACATGCCCAATTTTTCAAGCCGCGCGCGCAACTTTTCTTGCTCCGCCTGCATTTGCGCCACCGCATCCTGCCATTCGCGCTGCAAATCTTGCGCCGACAAGGCCTGCAGATTCAAGCGTGCCTGCGAAACCTGATCCAAGATCTGCCAGTCCTGCAAACAATCGCGCAACATTTCCTCATCCGCACCCGCTCGCGCTAAATAACACAGCTGCGCCAAATGCGGCATTTTCTGCGTCATGATTTCAATCACCTGCGCAGACAATGCCGTATGCAGGCACGGAAACTGCCACAAAATCGCCAATAAACGCCATTCGCCTTTTTGCGGCAAACCCGACTGCTGCACGGCAGCACGGCGGGAGGTGCGCAGAGACGGTATGCCCTGCGACTGCGCCGCTACGCTTTGTTCCACATGCACAGGCACCGATAATGCCGCCTGCAACTCCTGCTGTAAAATTTCCCGATAGCCGCCGCTGGGCAGCAAACCCAGCCATTGCGCCGCCGAAGCCGCTCTTTGCGCACGCTCTTCCACCGTCAATTGCCGCTCGTCAGTACCTAAAATCTGTTGCAAAAACTGCGACGGCGTCAAGCTGGCATCCATCGCCTGATGAAAAGCCTCTTTTCCCTCGCGGCTCAGCAAAGAATCGGGATCTTCGCCTGCCGGCATAAACATAAACCGCCATTCGTGCTGCTCGTCATAAGCGGCAAAAATCGCCTGCAAAGCCTTCTGGGCGGCAGTTTGCCCTGCTAAATCGCCGTCAAAGCACACATAAATTTTATTCGCCCGCTTTTTTAATTGCTGCACATGTGTCTCGCCGAAAGCAGTGCCCAATGCGGCGACCGCATTCTCAAAACCGAACTGTGCCAGCTTGACCACATCCATATAGCCTTCTGTAACAATCAAAGCCTTGGCTTTTACCTGCATCGCATGATGCAGACCATATAATTCATGACGCTTGTTAAACCAAGACGAATCGCCGGAATTCAGATATTTCGGCTGCGCATCGCCCATCGCCCTTGCGCCGAAAGCAATTACCTGCCCCCTTGAATTATGAATGGGAAACATGATGCGATCGCGGAACCAGTCATAATACTGCCCGTCGCGCTCGGCGATTAAGCCCGTTTCTTGCAGCAAATCCAACGCATAATTCTTTTCTAAATGATACAGCAAAGCATTATGGCGCGGCGCATAGCCGATCTGATACTTCTGCACCATGACATTCTTAACGCTGCGCGAACGTAAATAGCCTCGTGCAACTTCTGCCTCATCTTGATAAAAACACTGATGATAAAAATCCGCCGCTTTTTGCAAGGCTTCCAGCCCTAATTCCACACGCGCTTTCTGTTCCATGCGCACTTCATATTGCAGTTGGCTTTCTTCTTCATAGCGCACTTCCATGCCATTAAAGCGCGCCAGATATTCCACCGCTTCCACAAAAGGCAAATGGTCATAATCCATGACAAAGCGCAAAGCATCGCCGGACGCCTTGCAGCCGAAACAATAATAAAATTGTTTTTGATGATCAACGCAGAACGAAGGCGTTTTTTCATTATGGAAAGGACAACAAGCCCAGCTGTTATGACCGCTGGACTTTTTATAAGACAGTTTAGAACCGATTAAAGCAACGATATCGGTTCTTCTATTTATTTCGTCGATAAACGACTTTTCAATGCGCTTCGCCATCGCTGCTCCGGCGTATCAGGCAAAGCCTAGGCTTGCAATTGCTGACGCAAATATTTGCTTACCTCGCTCATATCCGCGCGACCGTGCAACTGCGCTTTTAATTGCGGCATCAATTTTCCCAAAGAAGCGGCTTCACGCGGCAATCCGCTCTCGCCAATCAGCTTATCGACAGCAGTCTGCCATTCGGCTTGGCTCATTTGCTGCGGCAGAAAGCCTTGGATGATGAGGATTTCCGCTTCTTCTTTTTCTGCCAAATCTTCGCGCCCTGTTTCATGAAATTGGCGCGCCGCCTCTTGGCGTTGTTTTACTTGGCGCACCAATTCATTCAGCGCAACTTCTTCGCTAATCTCAATTTGCTTGTCAATTTCGATTTGCTTCAAAGCGGCGCTTAACATACGCAAGGTCTGCAATGTCAGCTTATCCTTTGCCAACATTGCTTGCTTGGTTGCGGCTTTCAGATTTTCTTGAATCGACATTAGTACAGACGCTCGAAACGACCGCGCTCTTTTTTCAGACGACGTGAATTGCGTTTTACCGCGGCAGCCAATTTACGCTTACGCTCAAGCGTCGGCTTTTCATAGAATTCACGCGCGCGCACTTCGGCAATCACACCTGCTTTTTCGCAAGCGCGTTTAAAACGGCGCAGAGCAACATCAAACGGTTCATTATCACGTACTTTTACACTTGGCATTCGTTCCTCGTTGTTTCATTGAATAAAAAAAGAAGCGCGCATTTTACGCGCAGAACAATCTGTTTGCAATTCAATAATCGGAATATTTTTATCTAATCCGCATCGATTCTGCGTGCCTGTCTTGCTTGGGCGGCAAGCTGTACATAATGTACGGCGCTATATTTAAAGAAGGTTTTTTCCGTCGCGCTTAATTCGCGCAGACGTTTGGCGGGATTGCCCGCGTACAAGCCGCCCGATTGCAAAACCTTATTCGGCGGCACCAATGCGCCCGCCGCCAGCAGCACTTGCGATTCAATTACCGCTCCGTCCAGCACAGTAGCATTCATGCCGATTAAGACTTCATTGCCAATCGTGCAGCCATGCACCACCGCGCCATGGCCGATAATCACATCTTCGCCGATAGTCGTAGCATAGCCCTTCGGCGCATATTCGCTAACATGCGTGGCGTGGACTACCGCGCCGTCTTGCACATTCGAGCGCGCGCCAATCGCAATCGGCATCACATCGCCGCGAATAACCGCCATCGGCCACACGCTGGCTTGCGCCCCCAAAGATACATCGCCGCTGACATAAGCCGCTTCCGCCACCCAAACGCCTTCCGCTATCTGCGGACGTTTTCCGTTTAATTCATAAATCGCCATTAATGCTCCCGCTCGAATCTGACCATACTTTCCACATGTGCGGTTTGGGCAAACATATTTGCCACAAGACCGGCTTTGGCGACAAAGCCCTTCTGCGCCAAAATCTGTGCATCGCGCGCCAAAGTCGCGCTGTCGCAAGAAACATAAATCATCCGACGCATTTTGTCCTTATCCATCGCGCGCAATAATTCTGCCGCCCCCGCCCGCGGTGGATCTAAAAACCACAAATCCTGCTGCTGCCATTGCTTCAGGGCTTTTTTACTCGGTTTAAACAAATCCTCGCGCCGCGCCGCCAATCTTTCCTGCACCGCATTTTGCGCCGCCACCGCCTGCATTCGCTCCACCATTTCCCGCACGCCTTCCACCGCCTGCACCTGCAAACCGCGCTTTGCCATCGGCACGGAAAAATTCCCCAAGCCGGCGAAAAAATCCACTACCGATTCCGCCTGCGACTGTGCCACCCATGCCATTGCCTGCGCCACCAATGCCCGATTCACTACAGGATTGACCTGCGTAAAATCCTGCGGTGCAAAAGCAATCCGCACCGCCTCGGCGGGCAAATCATAAAACAAACCCTGTGCATCGCCTGCCACGCATTCTGCATTCAGCCATAGCGCCCAATTGCCCTGCTGTCTGCGCTGCCAATCTTCCAGCACATCTAGCGGCAACACTGCATCGCTTTCCAACTGCAAAGCGCAAGCCGCTTCGCCGCGATGCAAAGACAGCGATTTAATCCGCTTGGGCAACAATGCCGTCAATAAATCGCGCACACCGGGAAGCACCGCAGCCAATTGCTCATCCATAATTAAACAATCCGACACATCGACTACCTCATGTGAAGCGCGTGCAAAATATCCCAAACGCACCGCATTATCATGATATTGCACCGCCAAACGTGTTCTCGTCCGATAACGCCAAGGCTTTCCCGCAATTGGCGGCAACAACTCCTGCACCGACGTCTGCCCGATTCTCTGCAATTGCTGAGTGAAAAACCGCTCCTTAGCCTGCACCTGCGCCTCAAAAGCGAAATGCTGCAAAGCACAGCCGCCGCATTGCTCATAATAAGGACACAGCGGCGCGATACGCGCAGGCGATTCCTCGTAAATCCGCCCGACCTTCGCCTCAAGAAAACGCTTTTGCCGCTTCAGCGGCTGATAATCGACCAATTCATCGGGCAAAGCGCCCTCGATAAACACAATCCGCCCCTCATCGCGCGCCACCCCGCGTCCGTAAACATCAATATCCTGTACTCGAACCGCCATCATCACCTCAAACAATTAAGCCGTAAATTTTACACAAAAGCAGGCAAAGCATCTGGCAAAATCAAATAAAAGATGCTTTTACCTTACTCATTGCAACTATTTAAAAACACAAGAAATAGACATAAAAACCCAAACAAACACAAAATATAGTGCAAAAACCCAAAACAAAAGAAAGCATTGCTAAGCAAAGGATTTTTATATAGAATTCCTCGTTTTCAATCAATCAACAAGCCGATGAAAACCAAAAACTCCCTTTTATATTCGCTCATTACAATGAGCTGCCTCTATGGCTGCGGCATGGGAAAAGTCCCTGTTGAAATATGGGAAGATTTCTCTCACACCCCGCCCACGGAATACGTGCCACCCAATCTGGCCGGCGTTATTTTCTACCGCTCGCCCGATATTCTGCCGGGCGATGCCGTCAATATTTATGCCAACAATGAATACATTGCCTCTTTGCTTTCAGGCGCTTATCAGCAAGTTGCGCTTTGCCCTGAAAATCAGCTGATTAATGCGGAATACGCCAAACAAGATCCGGCTTATGTGCGCAAACACAATCAAGGCATCAGCTACAATCTTGCGCCTGAGCAAATCGTCTTTTTCGAAGTTGTGCCTGATGCGGATTATGGCGTTGCAGTACGTCCGATTGACGCACAAACAGGATTGCAAGCTGTGATTGGACAAAAACTCCTGCGGCAAAACCACACCCTGCCGCGCCTAGACCGTCAAAGCACTTGCGGACAAAAAATACTCAAGCAATACACTTTAGAAGCCTCGGCATTATTCAAATTCGATAAATTCGACTATGCCAATATGCTTGAGCGCGGTAAGGCGGAAATCCAAGCCATCTCGCAAGACATGCGGCAGTATATGAACCAAATCACCAATATCGCCGTTATCGGGCATACCGATCCCGATGGTTCTTATGCCTACAACATGAAGCTCTCCAGAGATCGTGCCGATACCGTTAAGCAAGCCCTGCAGTCTAACGGCATCAACGGCAACCTCATCAGCACGGAAGGACGCGGCAAAAACGAACCGCTCATAACCGACTGCGCCGCCCGCCATCCGAATAACCGCGAATCGCGCCTTGCTTGTAACCAACCGAACCGCCGCGTGCAAATCAACGTTTACGGCTCACAAACCATTATTAATCAATAAAATAGAAGGAATTCCATATGAGTATCGCATTACAAATCCTAAAAGCCAATGGCGAAATTGCCAACCCGGCTGCCAGACTCTCAAACGCACAAGCCACCGTCATCAAAGCAGAATCAGGTCAAAGATTCCAATTAATCGACGAAATCACAGGCTTTGCCCCTGAAAACATCGAAGTCCAACGCGCCGGCAACGACCTTCTTGTAGCCTTTGAAGGACAAACCACTGAGCAACCCGGACTCATCATTCAGGACTATTACGCCACCGCGGGCAATAAAACGGATAATCTCCTCGTCGGATTGCATGAGAACGGTGCTATTTATCCATACGTACCTGAAACCGCGCAAGCCGGTGCCGCCATTCACCAATTGGCGGAAGGCGTTGTCGCCACCCAAGCCGTCGGCGGAAGCGTCGCCACTGCTGCTGCAATGGCGCTCCCCCTATGGCCATTAGCTCTAATTCCATTGGCCGGGCTAGCAGCTCTTGCCGGTGGCGGCGGTGGCGGCGGTGGCGGAGACGACAAACCTGCCCTGCCTAAAGCCTCCATCTCAGGTCTGGAAAAAGTCAATGAAGGCATCGGCACTGTGGAATACACCGTCACGCTCGATAAACCTGCCGCAGAAGACGTCACCATTAAATACACCATCACGCCTAACGCCCCGACCAGCGTAGAAGATTTCACCAAAGATACGCCCATGACAGGTACGGTAACCATTCCTAAAGGCAAAACCACCGCCACCATCCCTGTCGGCATTGAAAACGACCACATCTATGAAGGTGAAGAAAGCTACACCGTTAAAATCTCCGACCCAACTAATGCCACTATCGGCAAAGACAGCATAACCACTACCATCTATGACAATGGCACTACCGATGGAAAAACACCCGGAACAGATCCGGTACCGAGCGATCCGAAAATACCGCATGATAGCGATGATGACCGCCCGACTGTTTCTATTGAGGGACCAAAAAATGTAAATGAAGGCATCGGTCAAGCGAAATACACTATCAAATTGGATAAAGCCAGCGGCGTAGATACCGAAATCACCTACACCGTCGCCCATGCTGCCGATGATCCTAAAACAGATGACAAAGATTTTGGCACAAACGGTGCGGGCACCAGAACCGTGATCATCAAAGCCGGACAAACTAGCGCCGAAATCTCTGTTGATATAGAAAATGACAAAAAATATGAAAGCGCAAACGGAGGCGAAAAGTACACCGTTAGCATTGATAAAGCGGTAGGCGGTCAAACTGACAATACCGACAAATTTACCGCTATCGATAACGGCGAAACCAAATACGGCAATAAATCCGTAACCACCGCCATTTGGGACAACGGCACGACCGACGGCACAACACCCGGCAATAATCCGCCGGCTGATCCGAAAAACCCTGATGCAACACCGCATAACACAGATGACGACCGCGATTTAACATTGGGAATTAGCGGACCTACTGCTGTCAATGAAGCTGTTGGTAAAGTGACCTATACCGTTACGCTCAATAAAGTAAACAATACGGCAGACACTACCGTAGATGTTATTTTGAAGCACGGTACAACAGATGCGAAAGACTTTTCGTCCAAAATCGCTGATGGCGATATCGTTAAAAAAGTTACCATCCCTAAAGGTTCAACAACTCTCAAAGTAGATTTTGATTTAGGCATCCATAACGATGATATCTTTGAAGGCAAAGAAGACTATACCGTTACATTAGTAAATCCCAAAAATGCCGCCATCGACAAAAACAAAGGCAGCGTTACTACGGTCATTTGGGACGACGGTACGACAAACGGCACAGACCCTGCCGATCCCAAGAATCCTGATAATCCCAGCAATGTCTATGATGACCGCCCGACCGTTTCTATTGAGGGACTGAACAGCGTAAATGAAGGTATCGGTCAAGCGAAATACACTATCAAATTGGATAAAGCCAGCGGCGTAGATACCGAAATCACCTACACCGTCGCCCATGCTGCCGATGATCCTAAAACAGATGACAAAGATTTTGGCACAAACGGTGCGGGCACCAGAACCGTGATCATCAAAGCCGGACAAACTAGCGCCAAAATCTCTGTTGATATAGAAAATGACAAAGAATATGAAAGCGCAAACGGCGGCGAAAAGTACACCGTTAGCATTGATAAAGCCGAAGGTGTTAAAACTGAAAACGGCGAGACTATCAAAAAAGAACTCAAGTACGGCAATAAATCCGTAACTACCGAAATTTGGGATGACGGCACAACCGACGGAAAAACCCCCGGCAATAATCCTCCTGCTGATCCGAAAAACCCTGATGCAACACCGCATGACACGGATGATGATCGTCCATTAAGCATCACTGGCGATGGAGACGAAGTGGAAGAAGGTAAGGAATATGCAGGAACCTTTACAATTGGTCCGAAAACATCATTTACCAGCATTACGATTAATGGAAAAGAGCTTGGTTTGAATAAAATAATCAATGCCAGCAATGAATTCCCGATTGATTTAGATCCTAATAGCGATAAAGACGGCGCTATTAGATTAAAAATCACAGGGTATAATCCTGAAACAGGAGAACTTAGCTACACTTATAAAAGTAATGCTCAAGACCATAGCAAAAATGATCCTATCATCAATGAAATTCCATTTACCCTGCTGGGAACAGACGGCAATAAGCACGATGGTAAATTTACCGTTAAAATTACTGATACTGCACCTGAAGCTGTTGATGATGAGAATAAAGCCAATATTGAATCTGCAAGCGGAAGCGTTTTAGAAAAGACGGCAAGCGGAAATGTATTAGATAATGATAAAACTGGTGAAGATACGCCGACAACCGTTATCGGCGCTCAATCAGGCGTGCATGATAAAGTCAGCAATGGTGTTGGCACAGAAATTCAAGGTGAGCTTGGAACACTTAAAATTCAAGCAGACGGAAGCTATACCTATACGCCTAATCAAGGCAAAACCGGTAAAGATGTCTTTACCTATACCATTAAAGATGCAGATGGAACTATTAGTACTGCAAAATTAACTATTACAGTAAACTCTCCTGCGGATATCTCCACAACATCAAGTAATCAAATAATTAACTTGATAAACAGTTCAATCTCTAGTGTAGTAGACAGTAGCGTAAGCGTAACAATTACAGATAAAGATACAAACGAGCATTATCTCAAAGCAATCGGAGAAACGGAAAAACTTAGTAACGGAAATATTATTTCAGGTGCTTATGGAAATTTCAAAACAGTTCAAGAGCAAAAATTAGGAGAAAATGATAATTTCTATAAATTTGAATATAAACTCGACACAGAAAATACGGTAATTAAAGCCTTAAGCAAGGGGTTGGATCTTACTATTTATGATAATCTGAATATCCATTCTTATGAC
This sequence comes from Suttonella indologenes, assembly GCF_900460215.1. Lineage (NCBI taxonomy): Bacteria > Pseudomonadati > Pseudomonadota > Gammaproteobacteria > Cardiobacteriales > Cardiobacteriaceae > Suttonella > Suttonella indologenes. The sequence continues at coordinate 362,786 of NZ_UHIA01000004.1, read as the reverse complement.
GGTATGACCGCAAATTCCTATGCCGCGCTTTATGTAGCCATTAATGGCAACGTAAATCCTGTTACATTTAAAAATCAGATTACAAAACATGATGATATCTATCAAGAAGCTGATGTGTCAAATGCCACAATCAACACCTTAGCTGGAAACGATGTCGTTGTGATTAATTCGGCAAAAAAAGCCACTATTAGCCTAGGCGAAGGAGATGATTATTTTTATGCCAAAGACAATATCTCCAATACTTCAATTCAAGGCGGAGACGGCGATGATGTCATTACTTTATATGGCACAGCAACAAATGGTAGCAAAATCAATGGTGGTTCAGGCAAGGATACGCTTGTTTTAGCTCAAGATACAACAATTGACGGCAATCAATTAAGTATTACCAATATTGAAATCATTGATTTACGTAGTGGCAATGGCAAAGATGCGAACATGGCGCCAAATACCGTTACCTTAACGCAATCCGCATTAGTAGATAATGGCGTAAAAAATATTAGCCTATTTGCTAACAAAACAGATGCATCAAATAAAAATCCTTTAGATGTGTTTACTCTTGATGTTGATGATGAGAGCAGCGTCAGCCGAGACGGCAATGTTTATACGGTAAACCTTGGCGCTCAAGGAACTTACACCATTACTGACGAGCTGAATATCGGCATCAATATTGTCTAAACGGCAAACAGTACAAATCCCCGCTCTGCGGGGATTTTTTATGCGCGGATTTTCGCGTATCATAAGCCCTTCAAAATAATTAGGAGAAAAAAATGCCAAATTTTCTATCCGATATGGTTGCCCATTGGTGGCAATACAAAGGCAAGCGCAAGCAGGAAAAAGGGCAGCGCAGCGGTAACTCTCAATTAATCGTAGAAGGCAAGCGCGATGAATTGGCGGGCATGATTAAGGCGCGCAGCGGCTGTCCAATCCGTCAAGCAATTAAAGAAGCAGATGAAAATAATGTCTAATCGTCTGTCATTCATTTCAAAATAGGAGCTGATATGAAGAATAAAAGACAATTAAACCGCGATTTACTTTTAAGCGGCACATACCGACAGCGGGTCGTGAAAGCGCAGAAAGGTAAAGGCAGTTATCAACGCCAAGAAAAACACCGTCGTCTTAATCAAGAACGCGGTGTTTTTTGTTTTTACGGCAATTTTTTCTGTGCAAGCTTAGCTGCATTTTAACTTCAAAAAGCCGCAAACAATATTTTCTTCCTTTACTCTGCAATTTTCTTTGCCAATGTTTCCCAAAAACGTCCTGCAATATCCTGCCCTGTGGCATTTTCGATTTCGCGCATGCAGGTTGGGCTGGTTACATTGATTTCGGTTACATGACCGCCGATGACATCCAGCCCCACCAAATGCAGACCTTCCCGCTCAATCAAGGGCTTAACCTGTTCGACCAACCACCATTCCCTTTCTGTCAAAGGCTGCACCACGCCGCGACCGCCAGCGGCAAGATTAGCGCGGAATTCGCCTTCTTTGGGCAGTCGTGCCAAACCGTGATCGACCGCTTCGCCGTTAATAATCAAAATCCGCTTATCTCCTTCCGTTACCTGTGGCAAAAAGCCCTGCACCATCAAGGTTTCCAATCCGTCGGGATTCATCGCGTCTAAAATTGCGCTGATATTTTTATCGCCCAAACTCAATTTGAAAATGCCCATACCGCCCATGCCGTCCAAAGGCTTCAGCACCGCTTCTTTATGCTCGCGTAAGAAATCCAAAATATCCTCGCGCGATTTTGTGATTAAGGTCGGCGGCGTGCATTGCGGAATTTGGCTGATGGCAAATTTTTCATTGATATTGCGCAGCGCGGCAGGCGGATTGATGACGGTAACGCCTTGACCGACCAATAAATCCAGCATATAGCTGTCGTAAATATAGCGCAGGTTAAACGGCGGATCTTTGCGCTGCAAAACCACGTCCGCACTGGTCAAATCGATTTCTTCCTCATTTAAGACGCGGCAATACTCTTCGTCGCGGTCAAAAAGCTCCACCGTACGCACATAAGCGCGCACCTCGCCGTCGCGCACGCGCCAGTCCTGCTGCTCAAATATCATCACTTGCATACCGCGGCGCTGCGCCGCCAGCATCAGGGCGAAAGTCGTGTCTTTATACGGCTTAATCTCATCAATATTGTCCATTAAAACGGCTAATGTCTGCATTGCTTTCTCCTTGTTTTACTAGCTGCCATCATAACCAAGAATGCGCTATTATGCTCAAATTCTTGAGAGGAGCAGATTATGCACATTGAGACGCTACCGCTGTCAGGCGGCCATATCGGCATCGAACGCGAAACCCTGCGCAGCAATGCCGACGGCGAACTGGCAAGCAGCCGCCATCCCGAAGCCCTTGGCAATGTTTACACTCACCCCAACATCACAATCGATTACGGCGAAGCTCTGCTGGAATTTGTCAGCGACCCGCATCACAGCCCGCAAGCCGCCTATCAGCAACTCTTGCAGCTCCAGCAATTCAGCGCGCAGCATCTCGGCGCAGAACGGCATTGGCCGCCGAGCATGCCCTGCCGTCTGCCCGACAATCCCGAACATATCGACATCGGCTATTTCGGCGAAAGCAACGGCGGCAAACTGCGCCGTCTTTACCGCATAGGCTTGGCATACCGTTACGGACGCCCCATGCAAATGATTGCCGGCGTACATTTCAACTACTCGCCGCCGCCCGCCCTTTGGCAAGCCCTAGCCGATAGAGAGGGCGTAGCGCTTAGCGACGACTGGAAAAACGTCCGCTATATGAGCATGCTGCGCAATATTCAAAAACACGGCTGGCTCATCTGTCACCTCTTCGGCGCCTCCCCCGCCGTTGACGAAAGCTTCCAGCCGGCACAAAACTTACTCGACCGTCTGCACCGTCGCAGTCTCTCATGGCGCAATGCTACCACCCTGCGCATGAGCCAGCTCGGCTATCAAAACAAAGTCGATTTCAGCGTCAGCTTTAACCATTTGTATGAATACATCCGCGATCTAGGCACCGCCGTCCTTACCCCTGCGCCCCAATACGAATATTTCGGACTCAAAGATCCTGCCGGCAACTACCGCCAAATCAGCACCCACATCCTGCAAATCGCCAACGAATACTACAGCGGCGCGCGCCCCAAACAACCGCTGAAAAAAGGCGAACTGCCAGTCATCGCGCTACACAATCGCGGCATCGCCTACATCGAACTGCGCCTATTAGACAGCAACCCCTACGACCCTGCCGGCATCAGCCTCGAACAAATCCGCTTCCTCGAATGCTTTATGCTCTGGTGTCTTATCAACCCCTGCTCCCCCTTTGACAACAGCGATTACAACGAAGCCAACCACAACCGCCTGCGCACCGCCTGCTGCGGACTCTCGCCCGACTTCCAACTCTTCAGAGAACAGCGACAAATCCTTGCCCGCGACTGGGCGGCGGAAATCCTACAAGCACTCCTGCCTGTTGCAGAGAACCTAGACCACGCTGCCGGCAGCACAGACTATCAAGACGCCATTGCTCGACAAATCGCCGCCAATCAGGGACAGAGCCTGCGTCTGCCCGAACAAGTGCAGGCGGAACTCGCCGAACAGGAATTTCTTGACTGGGGCATCGCATTACAAAATCGCCACCAAACTGCCCTATCCGCGCCAATCCCTGCTAACATAGCCGCGCAACTTCAGCAGCAAAGCCGACAATCCTTGCAAGCCTTTGCTGATATTGAAGCGCAGGCGGCGCAGCAAATCGCATTTGACGACTATCTCGCCCATTATTTCGATCCGCTCGCCGCATTATTTTCTAAAAATTAAGGAGCTACTATGAGCCAAGTCACATTTCACGAAGACCCTGTTACCCTAGCAGGACAACTTCCGCAAAACGGAGAAACCGCACCCGATTTCCACCTCGTCGCCCAAGACCTCAGCGAAAAAACCCTAGCCGACTACGGTGACAAATTCAAAATCCTCAACATCTTCCCCAGCGTTGATACCGGCACCTGCGCCAAAGCCGCACGCCAATTCAACGAAAAAGCCGCGCAACTCTCCAATACAGTCGTGCTGTGCATCTCCGCCGACCTGCCCTTCGCCCAAAAACGCTTCTGCGCCGCCGAAGGCTTGAACAACGTAGAAATGCTTTCGGCATTTCGCAGCAAAGACTTTGCCGACCAATACGGCGTCGCCATTACCGACAGCCCGCTCGCCGGACTCTGCGCCCGCGCCGTGATTGTGCTTGACGGCGATAATCGTGTGATTTACACGCAATTAGTGAAAGAAATCAGCGACGAACCCGATTACGACAGTGCGCTGAAAGCCATTCAAGCCTAAGCGGCAAATGCTAAAAAGCCGGCAGACGCCGGCTTTTTATATGCCCATAATCGAGCAATTAAACAAGTACCTAGGAATTTATAGTCGGAGAAGTAAAAAAGTATAGTCGGAGGAGTGGAAAAGTAGTACAAGGCGGCGAGCCGCAGACAGCACAAGAGCGTACAGAAAGGCAAACCAAGTCCGTAATACTTTTTTAATTCTTTGACTATACTTCTCCCTGCATGACTTTCCGCTTCTGCAAGTAAGAAGTGTGACAGCTTCCTATTTTTCAATTCTTTCTTATCCCTAAAAACAGATTTCAATCTTGCTCGCATAGCATAATCAATTATTTTTACATAACAATCAGAAACTAATCCCATTTTCTATGTCATTTTTTAGCATTTGCTGAAAAAATGTTTTAACATGAGAAAAACATCAAGATAAAGAATGTAGCCATGAAAAAAACCACGATTTTAAACGCAAAACTCTCGCATACTATCGCAACTTTAGGACATACCGATGCTTTAACCATTTGTGATGCCGGCTTGCCCATTCCCGAACGGCAAAACCGTATTGATCTCGCTTTAAGCCCCGGCATTCCCGATTTTTTAACAACGCTTAAAGCAGTATTATCGGAATTATTTATTGAGCGTTTGGTTTTAGCGGAAGAAATCAAAACGCTTAACCCTCGCATAGCAGAAGCGGCACTCGCCCTTATTGCGAAAACTGAGGCGGAACAAGGTAATCGAATTACCATTGAATATGTAGCACATAGCGATTTCAAGGCATTAAGCAATCAATCTAAAGCAGTGCTGCGCACAGGAGAATGTTCGCCTTATGCAAATGTGATTCTTTACTCAGGCGTGCCGTTTTAATCATGGAAACATTATTAACTCTCAATGGAATAGACAAATCCTTCTCAGGCGTACAGGCCTTACAAGGCGCAGGATTAACAGTATACGCCGGACAGGTGATGGCGCTTATGGGAGAAAACGGCGCAGGCAAATCAACCTTGATGAAAATTCTCACGGGCATTTACCAACGTGATGCCGGCAGCATTGAATATCTTGGCAAATCAGTGCATTTCGCCAATCCCAAAGCTTCCCAAGAAGCGGGCGTCAGTATTATTCATCAGGAACTTAATATTTTGAGCAATCTATCGATTGCAGAAAATATCTTTTTAGGACGCGAGTTTACTCATGCTTGGGGCGGCATTGACTGGAATAAAATGTATCTCGAAGCAGATAAATTGCTTGCCCGCTTAGGAATTAAGCATTCCAGCAAGCAATTGGTCGGCGAGCTTTCCATCGGCGAGCGGCAGATGGTGGAAATCGCCAAAGCTTTGAGCTTTGAATCGCAAGTCATTGTGATGGACGAGCCCACCGATGCCTTAAGCGATACAGAAACCGAAGCATTGTTTGCCGTCATTCGCGAACTGAAAGCGCAGGGACGCGGCATCGTCTATATTTCTCATCGCCTGCAAGAAATTTTTCAGATTTGTGATTATGTTACGGTATTGCGTGACGGTCAATGGATTGGAGAGTGTGCCGTAGCCGATTTAAACGAGACTCAATTGATTGAAATGATGGTCGGGCGCAGTTTAGAAGAACAATATCCGCATCTTGAACAAGAACGCGGTGCAATATGTCTAGAAATTAAAGAACTCAGCGGTTGCGGTGTGCAAAAAGCCAGTTTGACTGTGCATCATGGCGAAATTTTAGGTGTTTCAGGATTAATGGGTGCAGGACGCAGCGAATTAATGAAATTAATTTACGGCGCTCTACCCAGAAGCAGCGGAGAGATATGGCTAAACGGCAAGCGGATTAAGCCCAAAACACCTGCTCAAGGTTTGGCTTGCGGCATTGTTTATATTTCCGAGGATCGCAAAGGCGACGGTTTGGTGCTATCCATGTCGGTAAAAGAGAATATGTCGCTTAGCTCGCTCAAACGTTTTGAACGCTGGGGAAAAATCATCAAACACAATGAGCTGTTAAATGTACAGGATTTTGTCGATTGGTTTGCAATTAAAACACCCAGCGTCGATAAAATAATCGCCGAGCTCTCCGGCGGTAATCAGCAGAAAGTGGCAATTGCAAAGGGTTTGATGTGCCGACCGCAAGTGCTGATTTTAGATGAACCTACCCGCGGCGTAGATGTCGGCGCAAAAAAAGAAATTTATCAGCTCATTAACCGTTTTAAAGCCGAGGGTTTAAGCGTCATTTTAGTTTCAAGCGATATGCCCGAAGTTTTAGGCATGTCCGATCGCATTATTGTGATGAAAGAGGGAAGCGTGATGAGCGAGTTTTCGCGTACAGAGGCAAGTCAGGAAAAACTACTTGCCGCCGCTTTAGGACGACAAGACGCTTCACACACTATTTTGGCACAAACGGCACAACACCAATAAGGCTTTATATGAAAACATTAAATATCAAACAATTACTCATTGAACAACGATCGCTTATCGCACTATTTCTATTGATTGCGGTGGTTTCAAGCCTCAATCCGAATTTTTTCAATATCGATAATTTTCTCAATATTTTTCGCCAGACTTCTATAAATGCCATTATCGCTATCGGCATGACCTTTGTGATTTTAATTGCAGGTATTGATTTATCGGTCGGTTCAGTCTTAGCGCTAAGCGGCGCAGTGGCGGCAAGTTTGATTAGCAAGGATATATCGGTTTATATAGTCGTGCCGCTGATTTTGTGTTTTGGCGCAGGCTTAGGCTTAGTCAATGGTGCTTTGGTAGCCTTTGGCAAGGTACAGGCCTTTATGGCGACCTTAATCATGATGCTGATGCTGCGCGGTTTGACGATGATTTATACCAACGGCCGTCCGATTACAACAGGATTTTCCGACAATGCCGATACCTTTTCCAGTATCGGCACCGGCTTTATATGGGGAATCCCTGTGCCTGTATGGTTGATGTTGCTGCTATTTGGCATAGGCTGGTATGTGCTCAGTCAAACGCGCATCGGACGCTATATTTATGCCTTAGGCGGCAATGAAAGCGCTACGGCTTTATCAGGTATCAATATTAATCGAGTTAAATTATTTGTTTTTGCAGTAAGCGGTTTACTTGCGGCATTAGCCGGTTTGATTGTGACCGCCCGTCTAGGCTCGGCACAGCCCACAGCCGGTTCCGGTTATGAATTAGACGCCATTGCAGCAGTGGTTGTCGGCGGCACAAGTTTAATGGGAGGCAAAGGGCGTATTTTTGGTACGCTCATTGGGGCTCTTATTATCGGATTTCTAAGTAATGCCCTGAATTTATTGAATATAGATTCCTATTATCAACTGGTCGCCAAGGCTTTAGTCATCTTAGCAGCGGTCATTTTAGACAATTTCTTAGGGCATAAACGCACATAAATTTTGTCTATTTTCAAATAAGCTTTCATTCACTCAGGAGATAAATATGAAAAAACTCAGTACATTAACCATCTCAATCGGTTTGGCATTCGGCAGTATCGCTTCTGCACAGGATACGATTGCACTTGCTGTTTCTACGCTGGATAATCCTTTTTTCGTTACCTTGAAAGAAGGTGCGCAGAGCAAGGCGCAAGAACTCGGCTATCAATTGATAGTATTGGATTCGCAAAATGATCCTGCTAAAGAATTGGCAAATGTAGAAGATTCTTTAGTGCGCGGCGCGAAAGTATTGCTGATTAATCCCACCGATTCTGATGCCGTCAGCAGCGCCGTGATGACTGCCAATCAAAAAAATGTTCCTGTGATTACGCTTGATCGCGGCGCCAATAAAGGCGATGTTGTCTCGCATATTGCTTCCGACAATATTGCCGGCGGCAAAATGGCGGGCGATTTTATTGCTGAAAAAGTCGGTAAAAATGCCAAAGTCATTCAGTTGGAAGGCATTGCAGGCACTTCTGCTGCACGTGAACGCGGCGAAGGTTTTAAACAGGCGGTAGAGAGCAATGAATTTGAAATTCTAGCCAGCCAACCTGCAGATTTCGACCGCACAAAAGGTTTAAATGTAATGGAAAACTTACTTGCCGGACATCATGCGGTACAAGCGGTATTTGCGCAGAATGACGAAATGGCTCTCGGTGCTTTGCGCGCTTTGCAAGCGGCAGGCAAAAATATCGTAGTTGTTGGATTTGACGGTACAGATGATGCTATTAAAGCAGTAGAAAACGGTAAATTAGCGGCAACTATCGCTCAACAGCCCGAACAAATCGGTGCCTTAGGCGTAGAAACGGCGGTCAGCCTTTTGAAAGGCGAAACCGTCGAAGCACAAATCCCCGTGCCCTTAAAAGTCATTAGCCAATAATTCGACCTAAAATCCATAAATCTTTTATCAAACGGCAGGCTTTAGGCCTGCCGCTTCATCTGTTAAGGAGAACTTATGCAAATGCTTTGTGTGCTAGGCAGCATCAATATCGATCATGTGATGCGCGTGTCTTATTTTCCTCAAGCGGGGGAAACCATTATAGGCAAAAGCTATCAGCTTGCTTATGGCGGCAAAGGTGCAAATCAAGCGGTGGCGGCAGCACGATTAGGTGCCGATGTGCAATTTATCGCCGCAATCGGCGCAGACCAAATGGGGCAAACAATGAAAAATGCCTTCGCTGCTGACGGCATCAATACCCAAGGCATTATCACCATTGAGCAGCAAAATACCGGCTTGGCAATGATTCAAGTAGCGGATAACGGTGAAAACAATATCGCCATCCACGCAGGAGCAAATGCCGCTTTAGGTGCCGAAAAAGTCATCGCTCAGCAATCGATGATCACAGAATCCGCTATGTTGCTGACACAATTGGAAACGCCTGTAGATGCTATCCTTAAGGCAGTAACAATCGCCAAGCAAGCAGGGAAAACCACTCTGCTAAACCCTGCCCCGGCTCAAGCTCTGCCAAGCGAGCTGCTCAAGCAAATTGACATCATCACCCCAAATGAAACGGAAACGCAAATACTCACCGGCATTGCCGTACATGATGAAGGCAGCGCTGCGCAAGCTGCAAATATTCTGCATCGACAAGGCATTAACATCGTTATCATTACCTTAGGCGCCAAAGGCGCATATCTCAGCCAACAGAACACAAATGCTGAAATGATCACAGGTTTTCAAGTCGAAGCCATTGATAGTACCGCAGCCGGCGATACCTTTAACGGCGCACTGGCAACCGCTTTGCTAGAAGGCAAAGATATGCGCGATGCTATCCGATTTGCCCATGCCGCCGCCGCATTGTCCGTAACAAAACTCGGCACACAAAATGCCATCCCCTACCGTCAAGAAGTAGAAGAATTTTTAGCCCGTCATACACAGCACAATGCAGATATTGCTTGATCCCGATATTTTTTGACATATTCCGGCAAACAAACTATGCGATACTGCAATAAAAACAAAGGAAAGCCATGAGTACAGAAATCATTTTTTTCGATATTGACGACACCCTTTGCCGCTTGGGGCGTTTGACTGAAAACAATCTCCGCGCCTTGCAGGCGCTGAGCGCGCAAAACACGGTCAAACTCGCCATTGCCACAGGGCGCAGCATCGCCATGCTGCCGCCCGATATCCGCCGCCTGTTTGATTCGGGCATGATTGAAGTACTGGTCAGCGCCAACGGGCAATACAATATGATCGGCAGCGAGATTATCAGCCATTATCCCCTCGACCAAGCGGCGGCGGCGGAATTGGCGGCGGTATGCCGGCGTTTCGGTTTGGTCTATCAGCAATTGTCCGAGCATCATATCGCGTGGTCGGAGCCTTTGCCGCATTACGAGCAGACCAAAGCCGTTTTCCCCGGCTGCGTGATTGACCCCGACTATTACAGCCGCCACAGTATTTACCAATTCTCCGTTTTCCTGCCCGAGCAGGACGAAGACCCCGATATCGTGCGCACATTCGAGGATTTGGGCTTTCATTTTGCCCGCTGGCATAAAGGCGGCGCGGATTTGCTGCCGGCGCAAGGCTCGAAAGCACGCGGCATTGCCGACATTTGCGCAGCGTTGGGCATTAATCCCGCACATACCATGGCTTTCGGCGACGGCTTGAACGACATCGAAATGCTGCAATATGTGGGCATCGGCGTGGCAATGGGCAATGCTTGGGAGGCTTTGAAAGCGGTGGCGGATTATGTTACCACCACATTGGAAGACGACGGCATCGAGCAGGCATTAAGGCATTTTTCTGTTTTAAAATAAATATTTTTCCCTATAGAAATAAAGCCGTGCAAAGCAATGTTAAAAAATGCATAATATTTGCTTCATTTTCTATTAAGGGGGAAATTATGCAACTCAGCAATGAACTGATTCGCCTCGGCGCCAAGCCCGCCGACAGGCAAGAGGCGATTCGGCAAGTCGCCGCCGTTTTGGCGGAAAACGGCAAAGTCGCGCCGCAATATGTAGACGGCATGTTTGAGCGCGAAGCGCAGGAAAACACCTATCTCGGCAACGGGGTCGCCATTCCGCACGGCACGCCGCAAAGCCGCGAATTTATTAAAGAAACCGCCATCGCTATCTTGCAAGTGCCCGAGGGCGTAGACTGGGAAGACGGCGAACCGGCACATCTGATCGTGGGCATTGCCGCCAGCGATAATGAGCATTTGGCGGTATTAAAACGCTTAAGCAATGTCGTCGGTGACGAAGAGGTCGCGCAACGCCTTGCGGTTACTACTGATGTGAACGAAATCCGCATTGCGCTGTCCAGCGTTGCGCAAGCCGAAGAAAGCACCGCAAACGCCGCCGCTGCGCAAACGCAGGGCGAAGCGCCGTTTATCATCGGCATTACCTCCTGCCCCACCGGCGTCGCCCATACCTATATGGCGCAGGAAGCCTTGGAAAAAGCCGCCAAAGAGCTGGGCTATCCTGTGAAAATCGAAACCCAAGGCAGCGTGGGCGCGGATAACGTCCTCAGCGCGGAAGATATTGCCAAAGCGGCGGTCGTTATTATTGCCGCCGATACCAATGTCGAGCCCGACCGCTTTGTCGGCAAACGCCTTTACCGCAGCAGTACCAAAGCCGCCATCAGCGACGGACAGGGACTAATCAAAACCGCTTTGGCGCAAGCCAAAACCTACGGCGATGCCAATGCTGCGGCGGAAAGTAGCGTCAACAGCAAAGAAAAAACCGGCGTCTATAAACATCTGATGACCGGCGTTTCCTACATGCTGCCTTTTGTGGTCGCCGGCGGCTTATTGATTGCCTTAGGTTTCGCCTTCGCCTCCTTACAAATCGGTGAAAAAGGCATCTTTATTTATGAAGACGCTTATAAAGGCACTTTCGCCGCCAACCTCTTCTGGGCGGGCAAAGCGGCATTCGAACTCTTTATTCCCATCTTGGGCGGCTACATCGCCTATTCGATTGCAGGACGCCCCGGCATCGCCCCCGGCATGGTCGGTGCGCTCATTTCCAATCAAATCGGTGCGGGCTTTTTAGGCGCTATCTTCGCGGGCTTTATCGCCGGTTACTTCGTGCAATTTCTTGCCAAAACCATTAAATTGCCGCGCGAATTGGAAAGCCTCAAGCCGATGATTATCCTGCCTTTACTCGGCACAACCGTTGTGGCGCTATTGATGTATTATGTCATCGGCAAGCCGGTCAGCGGCATCATGGAAGCCCTGACCGAATGGCTGAAAACCCAGCAAGACGCCAAAGGCTTCGCCGCCTTCTTACTCGGCGGACTGCTCGGCGGCATGATGGCGTTAGACATGGGCGGGCCGGTCAATAAAGCCGCCTACGGCGTGTCCACCGCCCTCATCGGCAGCAACATCTTCTTCCCGATGGCAGCCGTCATGGCAGCAGGTATGACACCGCCGCTCGCCATCTTCTGCGCCACACTCATCTTTAAAAACCGCTTTACCAGCGAAGAGCGTGAAGCAGGCAAAGCCGCAGGCGTACTCGGGTTGTCCTTCATTACCGAAGGCGCGATACCCTTTGCCGCCAAAGACCCGCTGCGCGTCATTCCAGCCTTGGTTATCGGTTCGGCAGTTGCCGGCGCGCTCAGCGTTGCCTTCGGCTGTGGTCTGCATGCCCCGCACGGCGGTATCTTTGTTCTCTTCATCCCTAATGCGGTGGACAAAGTCTTCCTCTATGCACTTGCCATTATTATCGGCACCGCCGTCAGTACCTTCTGCCTAGGCGCGTTTAAAAAACGCATCGTCTAATCTGTGTTTCATCAGAACATTAAGCCGCCTAAGTGCGGCTTAATTTATGTCTTTTTGTTCAGACAACAGGTATAGTCAAAGAATTGAAAAAGTATTACGGCGTTGGCTCGCCTTGCCGTACTATCTGTACTGTCTGCGGCTCGCCGCCTTGTACTACTTTTTCACTTCTCCGACTATAAGATACAGCATTTTTGCTATCATAGCTTTTTCTCTTAAGGATTATGATGACTGCCAGCCCGATTACCGCAAAAGAAAAACGCATTCGCCTAATCGCCGTGAATCAAGTCTTAAATGTGATTCGCGGTAAAGGTTACGAACCCAGCCCGGCTATGCGCGCTGCTTATGACCGCTACATCAATGGCGAGATCGAATGGGATATGTGTAAAGAATTAGTCAAAAAAATCGCCGCCAAAGAGAGTCAGCAGAATAAAAGCATCTCCGGAAAATAACTCTCAATAAAACACTTGCCAAAAAAAGAAAAACTCTCTATAATCGCGCCTTCTTTAGGCATATAGCTCAGTTGGTTAGAGCACCACCTTGACATGGTGGGGGTCGTTGGTTCGAGTCCGATTATGCCTACCAAATTCCATAGAAAAAGCCCTGTTTTTACAGGGCTTTTCTTTTTTACCTATACCACTTCTTCTCCGACTATACGCCGATAGCGACAAAAGCTTAAATCATAACGGTTATTCGTATCCGCCTCTACAGTTTCGCAAGCGATTTCTTGCCAAATTCGGCTGTCAATAACAGGAAAAAAGGTATCGCCCTCAAGTTCTGTTTCTATCCATGTAATATTGAGTTCGTCTGCCAATGATAGACTGCTGCGATACAATTCGCCGCCGCCGATGATAAAGACTTTTTCCACGCTTTCGCAAGCAGTTAAGACTTGATCGAGGCTGTGATGGACTTCGGCATCCGGCAATTGAAATGCCGCATTGCGGCTAATCACGTGATTGGCGCGTTTAGGCAGGGCTTTGCCGATAGAGAGGTAAGTATTGCGTCCCATAATGACGGGATAGCCCATGGTTGCCGCTTTAAAATGCGCCAAATCGCGCGGCAAATGCCAAGGCATGGCATTATCGCGCCCGATAACGCGGTTGCGCGTTTGCGCGGCAATCAAATGAATTTCCGGCTTAGCCATACAGTACTCCATGTCGTTGTAAATGTTTAAAAACGCGATGAATGGCTAATGCGGCAAAAATAAATAATCCTAAGGCGCAGCCAATCCACAGTCCGATAATACCCATATCAAAGCCGTAGAATAATAAGCAGCCGACCGGAATGCCGATAATCCAATAACCGAACATGGCAAAGCCGAGAATAATCCGTGTGTCGCCAAGTCCGCGCAAAATGCCTGTGGCGGCCACCTGCAAACCGTCGGCTAATTGGAAAAACGCCATAATCAGCAAAATTTGTACCGCTAAAGCAATAATTTGCAAATCTTTTGTATAAATCGCGGCGATTTCTGCACGCAAAAAATACATAGCGACACTGGCGCTGAGCATAAATATGGTACAAAACAGTAGCCCCGCAATACTGCGATCTCGAATTGCCTGCCAATCATCACGCCCTAAAGCATTGGCGGTACGGATGGTCAAAGCGGCAGACATACCCAAAGGAATCATAAACATCACGCCGAGATAATTGCCGGCAATTTGATTGGCACCAGTCATAATCGCGCTACTGCGGCTGGCCATAACGCTAATAAATGCAAACATGCCGACTTCCATCATAATCGCCACGCCAATCGGCAGACCGACGGCAATCAGCGAATACAGAATATCTTTTCTTGGCCGGCTGATGCGCGAGAATAAGCGATAATGCCGCCAGCGTTTGTCTTTGAGCAAAATGCCCAGCAATAGAATGAAATACAGTAAATAGCAAATCGCGGTAGAGACCGCCATGCCTGCCGCGCCCCAGTCGGTGTAAGTCAAAAACACATAATTGCCCAAGGCATTCACCGGCAATAAACAAGCCTGCACGATATTAATCATGCGCGGACTGGCCATGCCTTCCATAAAATACCGCGCCACGCCGGCGAAAACAAAAATGCCTGCCGGCAAAGCCAAGATTAACAAATAAGCGTTGCTTTGTGCAGCGATATCTGCCTGACTGCCCAAGACATAAGGCAGATAAGCACAAAGCAGTGTCAGCAGAACGGTTAATAACGACATACCCCAAAACAGCCATAACCCCTGTTGAAAATAGCGGCGAACCGCCGTGCTGTCTTCTGCACCGTGGTGACGAGAAATATAAGCGGAAAAACCGATTCCCACACCGCTCATCAACAAATAAACCAATGCGAAAAGCTGATTGGCAAGGGATACGCCCGATAAGGTTAAGGCGCTGTGCCGCCCCGCCATGACCGTATCGATAATTTGCTGGCCATAATTGAGCAGCTGAGTGCCAATCATGGGAATAGCAAGTTTTAATGTAGGGATTAATTCTGTTTTTAAAGATTTCAGCAACATGAAATATTTTCAGTAAAAATAAAAAGCGCTATTGTGGCAGAAAGCGGATTTATTGCCAAATCCGGTTTTATATAGAATCCGTATCTTTACAGAGCAGGCAGATTCTTTATTCATGCGCCCAGAATAAAAATCAAGATAGCAGAAAGCATAAAAAGACTGAAGCCAAGAACGGCATTCAGTCTTTATAAAATAGGTAAACTCTTAATATTAGGCGAGCTGTACCGGGCCGTGATCATCGCAATGATCGCCATGCGGATGATGCAGGCGGCCATTAACCAAATAATCGACATGGTCGCCATGCGGTACAGCCTCATGACCGCAATTCGGACCATGCACATGCTCGCGATCATGGCAGCCTTGCGCATTTTGATGACAATCGCAATTTCCTGCTTCGCAATCACAATCGCAACCGGCTACGCAGCCGCAATCTTTCATTGCCGTGCATTGATCCGGATTTTGCGCATTCACTTCCAAATAATGCTCATCCACATGGTCGGCATGGACGTGGTGCAAATGTCCGTCATGCAAATAATCGACATGATCGCCGTGTTGGATGGCCGTATGTCCGCAATCTTTGCCGTGCACATGGTCGTGTTCTTTATGGATTTCACAAGTCATTGTCTGCTCCTATTTCAGGTTCATGGGAATGTTCATAAGCATTATGAATAATGCTCACAATATGTTCGTCTTTTAAGCGGTAATAAATATGTTTGGCATCGCGACGCTTATCAAGCAAACCGGCATCATGCAATTTCTTTAAACGCATCGAGGTGGTATTGACCTTATCTCCCAGCATTTCAGATAATTGCGACACGCATAATTCTTGATATTCATGCAAAAGCAATAAGATTCGCAACCGCATGACTTCTGCCATCGCCGCAAACATCGCTGCACTGCGGCTTAATGCTTGCAATTCCTGCTCTGTTAAGACTTTTGGCTGTTGATGCTCATGTTTGCAACTCATACTCATCTCTTCATTACAACACTTATTGAAGTGTGGAAATTTTACGCTAAGACAAGAACAATGACAAGCAATTTTTATTTTTCTGAAAAATTTTTCTTGGCTTTAAGAAACTCGTTTAGAAAGTTCATATATATTCAAATGGTTATGAAAAAAACAGACTTTCTTAATGACTTCTATTGCCGGAGAAGTGAAAAAGTAGTACAAGGCGGTGAGCCGCAGACAGTACAAGAGCGTACGGCAAGACGAGCCAATGCCGTAATATAGTCAATTCATGGCAAAGTTGCACACCTAAAAATATCAAGCTTTATTATTGGGCGGGTTAACATACAAAAACTGTGTATTTATAACCAACAAACCTTGAAATAATACCTTCCATCCCCATATCTCCATCACCATCCACCAATCACTACTTCATATATGGCTTATTCACTAGAAATCAGACAAAAAGCCTTGGCTTATTATGACAAATGCAAGAATATTGACCTTGTTATAGAGGCTTTTGGTGTATCAAGACACACCGTGTTTCGTTGGAGACGACAACTTAAAGAAACAGGCAATTTGTCTTGTAAAAAAACCACTAACAGACCCAGAAAATTTGATAGAAAAGAGCTTCTTGCCTATTTAGAAGCAAATCCTGACAAGTACCTACGTGAAATTGGCGAAGTATTTGGGTGTAGTGATATGGCAATCCATAAAGCACTCAAAGCAATGAACATTACTCTCTTAGATTCAAGCTTGAAGTGCAACGTTTAATAGACAAGAGAGAAGATGTAAGATGTGCGGTGTTGCACTTGCTTATCAACTCTTACCTATCAGAACGTTATGAAACACTATACACATCTTATACAAGAACAAAGGTATCAAATATCCGTGCTTAGAAAAGCGCTTATTCATATAGCGAAATAGCCAATATCGTGGGCTGCCATAAATCTATAGTCGGAGAAGTGAAAAAGTAGTACAAGGCGGCGAGCCGCAGACAGTACAAGAGCGTACGGCAAGGCGAGCCAACGCCGTAATACTTTTTCAATTCTTTGACTATACCATCAGCCGAGAGATCAAACGCAATACAGGTAAAAGAGCTTATCGACCGCTGCAAGCTCAAGAAATGACAGAAGATCGTAAAAAGCAAAACGCTTATCAACTCAGTGATTTTGCCAAAGCCTACATCAATCATCTGATTGAGAGAAAATATTCTCCCGAACAGATGACAGGGCATCTTAAACGACTGGGTTGGCAACATGTTCCCAGTCATGAAAGCATCTATCGCTATATTTATGCAGACAAGAAATCAGGCGCAGACTTATATCGGCATCTGCGTAGTCAGAAAACCTACCGCAAACGTGGCTTCAAAGCTCATGACAGACGCGGACACATTCCCAACAGAGTAGATATTTCAGAACGCCCGAAAATGGTAGAACAGCGTAGCCGCTTAGGGGATTATGAAGGTGATACGGTCATTGGTCATAAGCACAAAGGAGCATTAGTGACTCTTGTAGAAAGAACAACAAGAGAAGTCAAACTCAAAGCATTGAAGCATCGTAAAGCCGAACAAGTGGCACAAGCTTGTATAGAGATACTTAATGCTGAAAAGGTTTGCACGATTACTTTTGATAATGGCAAAGAATTTTCTCGGCATGAACAGATAGCTGAAGCACTCAATGCCGAGATATTTTTTGCCAGACCTTATCACTCTTGGGAGAGAGGGAGTAATGAGAACCTCAACGGATTGATTCGGCAATTTTTGCCTAAGTCTGTGAGACTTGATAATCTCTGCGCTGAATACATTAAAGAGATAGAGGACAATTTGAATAATCGTCCTCGTAAGGTGCTAGGCTTTATGACGCCATTGGAGGTTAAAGCTAGCTTTGGGTGCGTTGCACTTCATACTTGAATCTGCCTTATTGGGAATCCTCCATTTTTAACAAAACTTTTGGAGCATTAACATTAGAAATAATCGCATACACTAAATTTCCTATCCCAAAAGTAAACCATACTGTTACTAATGCACAAATAACATGACCACTTCCAGTTCCCCAAGTTTTTTTCTTAAGAAGTGCATTACGTTCTGATTGCTCTAAGATAATGTAACCTTGAGTTACAAAATCATCTATTACATTTTCCATTTCTTTTTTTGAGGTTACTTTGCGCAAACGAGGTTCTGCCATAATTTATCATCCTATAAAAATATTAATAATAACCAACACTTATTCTATATGCCAATAGTTGATTGGTACCCTAGTTTTAAGTCAAACCTAAAACAGGTTTATGATACCTTAAACCTAAAATAGGTTCAATGAAAAACGCAACTACTTTAAGAACATCGATTCATTCAGATGAGCAAATTTGGCTTAGAAGGCGCTTTGTACAAAAGCGCAATGAGTTAGGCTTATCACAAAAAGCATTAGCTGAAGAAATGGGTGTAATCGCTTCTTTTATCGGCAAGATTGAGACAGGGGATAGACGGCTAGATATTTTTGAATTTATCAGTTATTGTCATGGTTTAGGCATATGCCCTTCTCAGCTTTTTGCAGAGCTTATCCAAAGAATAAACAAAGCTACTAAGGGAAAGCGGTAGCATAGTCGTTATAAAATAAAAATGGCTCTAGACTAGGGTCTGTTGACAATCACCTTAAATTCATAAGGGTTGCAGCGAGGTAAATGTTTGCTGCAAAGGAGCTGTCTGTTTTCTCCGAACGCATGGCTATCTTCTTAAACTCCTTTAAACCACAGAAAAAATTTTCTACCAAATGACGCCATTTGTACACATACCGGTCATAAGCACGTTGCAGTTTTCGCTTGCTCGTCGGCGGAATCACCGCTTGGCAAGCTCTTTCGTTCAGTTCTTCTATAACCAACAAACCTTGAAACAACACCAACCATCTCCATATCTCCATCACCATTCACTAATCACTACTTCAAATGGCTTATTCACTAGAAATCAGACAAAAAGCCTTGGCTTATTATGACAAATGCAAGAACATTGACCTTGTTATAGAAGCTTTTGGTGTATCAAGACACACCGTGTTTCGTTGGAGACGACAACTTAAAGAAACAGGAAATCTGTCTTGTAAAAAACCCACCAACAGACCCAGAAAGTTTGACAGAAAAGAGCTTCTTGCTTACGTAGAAGCAAATCCTGACAAATACCTACGTGAAATTGGTGAAGTATTTGGGTGTAGTGATATGGCAATCCATAAAGCACTCAAAGCAATGAACATTACTCTTAAAAAAAGACCACAACTTACTTCGAGCAAGACCCAAACAAAGTCAAAGAATTCCAAGATAAATTAACACAACTACAAGCTACGTCCAAACACGGTTACGAGCTTGTCTATATAGATGAGACAGGCATTGATACTTACCTATACCGTACTCATGCAAGAAGCCTAAAAGGTCAAAGAGCCTATGATAAAGTCAGTGGCAGACGCTATCAACGAGTCTCCTTAGTGGCAGGACAAATAGGCAACAAAGCCAAAAACTTGATTGCTCCACTCATCTACAACAATACAATGGCAAGTGCTTTGTTTGAAACGTGGTTTGAACAAATGCTACTGCCTTGTCTTAACAATCACACCAAACAAACAGGCAAGCCTTGTATTATCATCTTAGACAATGCAAGATTTCACAGAATGAAACACTTGCAAGAGCTTATCAATAACACACCATATGAACACATCATCTTACCATTACCACTTTACTCACCTGAGCTAAACCCAATAGAGCAAACTTGGGCAACGATTAAAAGATGGCTTAGAAGTCATTTGTCAGAGTTTGATACAATCGAAGAAGGTTTTAAGTGTTATTTTGGGGTTTGGTGAGTATATTTGAGATGAATTGACTATATTTTTCAATTCTTCGACTATATACGTAGAAAATAAAAAACCGACCGCATGGGTCGGTTTTTAAAAACGCTAACATTTTAGTGCTTATGCGCTTCTGCGGGCTTTTCCTCGCTTTTCGCTTCTTCGGCGGCGGCAGGTTTTTCTTCCGCTGCTTTGCTGTCGCGCACTTCCACCACTTCCACTTTACCTTCTTCGATGGCAGGGGTGCTGATATCGCTAACCGCCTCAGGTTTAGGAGCGGCAACCACTTCCACCAATTTCACATCAAAGACCAAAGCCGCGCCCGGCAAAATGCCTGCCCAAGCCTGACCGAATTCGCCGTAGCCTAATTCGGAAGGGATAAAGAAGGTGTATTCGCCGCCCTCTTTCATCAATTGAATGCCTTCCACCCAGCCGTCAATCACTTGGCTCACGCCGAAGCTGACCGGCTCTTCCGATTTGTCGAAGACCGTGCCGTCAATCAGGCGACCTTCATAGGTAACTTTAACCGTATCGTCTTTGCTCGGCTGCTTGCCTGTGCCTTCGGTTTTAACCACATATTGCAAGCCGGAGTCCGTAGTTTTCACGCCCTCTTTTTTCGCATTTTCTTCTAAGAATTTTTTGCTGACTTCGACCGACTCTTTTTGCGCCGCTTCGATTTTTTCCTGCATTATTACTTGCACTTCTTTAGACAAGGCTTCCAAAGCGGCACTCATTTCATCATCGGTGAGGCGCAATTCTTTTTGCTCGAAAGCATCGCGGAATCCCACAACCACCGCATTGAAATTAATCAGTTCTTTAGCATCGCTGTTAAATTCCGACAAGGCGCTTCCAAAATCTACGCCCACTGCATAGCCGGATTTTTCCGCTTGGCTTTCCAAATTCGCCGCTTGCGCGCCGATTGCTGCCACTGCCAAAGCCATTGCCAATACACTACGTTTCATAAAATATCCTCAATTATTTGTGAACCAGTCGGCGCAGTATCGCATATTTCGCCCTGCGCGAGTTTTACATAAGATTAACGCTTGCGCATAGTCAGCGTTTCGCCCTCGGCAATGCCGTAATCATTCAGCCATTGCAAGGCTTCCTGACCGTCGCCCGCCAGCCAAGCGTATACGCTGCCTTCGCGATAGCTATATTCCCAAGCGGTCATATCTTTGAGCATTTGCTCGCGCCCCACATCCGACAGACGTTCGGCAAGCAGAATCTGCAAATAATTGACCGCACATTCTTCTTGCACCGTGCCGCCGGCGTCGGTGTGCAATTGATGGCGCCGCGCTTCATCCATGCAAATCCAATGCGAGGCTTCGTGCAAGGCGGAATGTACAGGGGTATCGGGGCGGATATAGAGCGTATCTTTGACCAATCCCGCCTCCGGCGCACCCCAAAAACTGCCGGGGATTTCCGCATCAGGGGCTAAGATTTCGGTTTTCAAGCCGTAAATACGCAACAACGCCGCCAAAGCAGCGTTGTCAATCTCAGCCATCAGCTGAACGTTTACACTCATACCGGCTCGCCTAAACGCACCACCAGCACATCGCATTCCACGCCGGGCAGAATATCGTCTGCGGTCGCGCCGAGCAAAGACGCCAAGCCCGTACGCTTATGCCGTCCGATAATAATCAAATCAGGCTTGCTGTTTTGCGCATAATCCAAAATGCCGCGCCGCGTGGATAAGGCGGTATCGATATGCACGGTGGCCTGTAAATCATGACGCTGCAACAACTCGCGGATTTTAGTCTGTGCTTGCGAAGTCAGCTCGTTTTCATCGCCGACCGGCACAATCGGCACGATTTCATAACCTGCCGCCAAGACGGTTTCTTCCACAATATGCAAAACGCTTAAATGCGCGTCCTGCGTGTGCAAAAGCGCCTTTGCACGCGCAGCGACAATATCGCTGTCTTCGCGCAAATCCGTAACCAACAAAATATGTTTATATCCCAACATTTTTTCCTCCGACTGTGTTTAATGGCAGATTTTATTGTAGCATACCCCTTCAATTCACTACATAGGAATGCGTCATGCTCTCTATTCAAGCACTATGGGAAAAACTCTGGAACAATCGCGGTCCGCGCTCATGGCGCTGGGCAAAATTTTTACCTTTTGCCATTTTCCGTGCTTATATGAAAGAAAACATTGCCAAAGATGCGCAATCCTTGGTTTATGTAACCCTATTAACCCTTGTGCCGCTCTTAGCCGTTGCCTTTGCGCTCTTGCAAGGCTTCGGCTTGCGCGGCGTCATTGAACCTTGGTTGGAAGATTTATTCTCGCCGATGGGCGCAGCGGGCGCGGAAGTGGTTTCTTATCTGATGGAATTTGTCTCCAATACCAGCGCCGGCAATCTCGGCATTATCGGCGTGATTTTTCTCTTTTTCTCCGTTTTAAACATCTCGCAAAGCATCGAACAAGCCCTGCACGATATTTGGCGTGTGGAAAATGCCCGCTCACTGCGTGCCCGCCTGATGGGGTATTTCACCACCCTTTTGCTCGCACCGCTTTTAATCAGCGCCATTATGACCATGATGCTGGGCATGAAAGACGCCTCATGGCTGCAACCTTTTCTGCATATCCCCGGCATGTCGGGTCTCTTCAAACTGCTGACCGGTTTTCTGCCGATTACCATGGTCTTCGTACTGATTGCCGGCGTATACTCATGGATTCCCAATTGCAAAGTCAGCTGGAAAGCCGCTTTTACCGGCTCGGCATTCTTCCTCTTGCTTTGGTATCCCGTCTCGAAAATATTCAGCATCTTCATTGCCGGCAGCACCAATTATTCCGTGATTTACTCTAGCTTTGCCAGCGTGATTATTCTTTTGTTTTGGCTGCAATTTCTCTGGCTTATCTTTTTAATGGGCGCGAAAGTGGCCAGTCTTGTGCAAATTCCTTCCCTACTCTCGCCCTATAATGAAAACCAGTGGTATGCCGACGAACAGATGAAACTCGGATTAATGCTCTACGCCATTACCCAAAACCGCTACAAACACAACCAAAGTGCGCCGGATATGGCTTTCTTTAATCGCTGCACAGGCTCAACGCCCTATAAAATCCGCCTGATTCTCGACCGTCTGATTCAAGCCAAGCTGATTAGCGAAGTCAGCGGCGAGCCGCCGCGCTATATGCCCAGCAAACCCGCCGAACAATACCGCCTAAGCGAACTCTATCATGCTCTTGCCGCCCCCAAAGGCACATTTCCGGAATTTTCCGGCGCTTATCAGCAATTAGAACAAGATTTTCTCAGTCGCCTTGAGCAAAGTATGCCCAATGACGACGACGAGAATCCCATCAAGCGTGACGAAGCGGAAGAATATCGCTCGCGCCGCCAAGCCCGCGAAGCCGCGCGCGCGCAAAAAGCAGCCGAACGCGAAGCCTATTTTGCCGCCAAACGCGCGGCAAAAGCGGAGAAAAAAGCGCAGGGCAAAAAACCATGGTGGCGGTGGGAAAAATAAGCGGCAGACAATCGATTATTCCAGATGAATAATCCCCATTGCGTCCGCAATCAATATCAGTACGAACAATGCGATAAATACCGCCACATAAATCCCGATACCAATCAGCACTGCCTTGGTCATGCTGCGGCGCGGATAATCATCGCCAAAGCGCTCCCGCACGGCGAGTTTATGCTTCTTGCCGACTCTCAGCCACCACAGAAGTAAGAACACCAAGCCAATCACATTAGGAATTTTATCTCCGATGCTCGGCATAAAAACGCTGAGAAAGATGATGACCGAGAAAAGCGCTATCATCGTATAAAACATACTGCGATTTTCCTTGGCGCCTTCTTCATCGCCCAAAGCCAAACAATTTTGCAGATGCAGGTAACTGCCGAAAATCGGCGAAAAAAGCAAAGACCATAAACCGGCGGCATTCGGATTGAACAAAGGCGGCGCTTCTTCTTGAGTGATTTTCTGCAAATTAGTCGTCGGCGCCTGATAGGGATTGGCTTGCGATATAGGTTTTGCCCTTGGCTCTGCCCTATGATTCTTATTTGACGCAACATCCGTTTTCTCCGCCTGCGGTGCTACGGAAATCGGCTGCTGCTTGGCAGCCAAAGCCGCATCATAATTGCGCCGCCGCTGAGGGTCGCCCAAGGTATGCCGTATCTGCAAAAACGAAGATTGCAAATGTGAAGGAATCTCTCGCGCCGCCATTTCCGCCAAACGCTTGTCAACCTCTGTCTGCGTCGCGCTTTGGGGCAATTTGATGATGTCATAATAATTTTTACTCATGGTTTTTTCCTTTCAGTCCAATAAAAAATCAATCTTTCCAACGATAAGCTTTTACGCCGAATTTATCGCCTATCTGCGCTTTCATGCGCAGCAATGCGCCTTTAGTCTCTTCTTCTACCACGCGCATATGATGACCATTAGCATGGATAATCGACTCAGGGCTTGAAGCAATCATCACATGCCCCGGCACGAAAATTAAATCTCCGGCATGTAGTTCCGTTCCTTTGACGCTTTGATGATGTAAGTGCATGAATTTCTGCTGTAAATCGCTGTCGCGCGGCAGCTGGCGTCCGGCAAAGCGATAGCATAATTGGCTTAATGCCGAGCAGTCCAAGCCGCCCAAGCCGCGTCCGCCCCAAACATAACTGCGCCCGATTTGCGCGCGTGCGGTAGCGACGATATCAAGTTTTTCCTGCATATTCATCGTATGCTGCTTATGCACCCAAGCACCGCCTAGCAATTGCCAATAATTTTCATGTTCGCCGACCAGATAAAGCAAAGAATCAATCGGCAAATAAGCCAGCAAAGGGCTTTTCATATCCGGTTCACGCGTCATAGGCGCGACAAAGCGTGTACACCACGAGGTCGCGACCGGCAATTGCTCAAGTTGGCGCAGCATCGAGCCATGCACCCAGCCGCAATAGGCATCTAACTGGCTTTGCACGAAATAAAAATCGCCCTGCTGTTCGTGGACCGTTACGGACTCGCCATAGAGCAATTGCGTCAAACGTGCCGATGCCGCTTCCGGCGCGGTAAAAACCCAAGCATCGCTACTTTTAATCAAGGCATAGGCGCGGACAGGCAAAGCCGTGCTGATGCGTTTATCGGCTAAGGTATTAGTATCAAAATTAAATATATTCATCGTCATCATCCTGATTAAGGTATTATTCAGCCATTATGCCGAAAGAATGCCAAAACTGACAATTTGTTTAGGACTGAAGCTTCACTTTCTCCACTCGGCATTGTGCTTTTCCGTCGGCAAAGCGTACGGAAATTTGCTCCTGCAACTGCACATCCTGCGCACGGCTGAGCACTTCACCCTGCGAATTCTCCACTACCGCATAGCCGCGCGCCAAGACCGCCAAAGGATTAAGCAAAGCAAGACGCTGCGCCAAAGCGGCGAATTGCTGCTGTTGTTGCGCCTGAAAATTCTCTTGACGGCGCTGCAAAGCAAGCGATAAATGCCGCAACTGCGTTTGTGCCGCCGCCACGCGCGGCGCAAGCTGTACACGTTCAAACCGCCCCTGCCGATACTGCAACTGCTGTCTTTCCTGCTGAAGCCGTTGCCGCAAAGCTGCTAGCAAACGCCGCTCTTTTTCCGCCGCCGCACGACGCTCGCTCTCCAAACGGCGCATCGGCTGATGCGCCCGCAAACTTTGCGCCCAGCGCCCTAATCTCTGCCTTTCGCTGCTTAAGCGTTTGTCAGGATGACAAAGCGCCAAACGCTGCGCTAAATGACGTTGCTGCCATGCCGCCTCTTGTAAGCGCCGCTGCATCGCCTGCTGCAAACGCCCCTGCAATTCGTCAGCGCGCTGTTGGCGCTGCTCAACCTGACGACGCGGATCTTGGCGCAGCAAACGCGCCTGCAATTGCTGCGTAGCAAGCTGCTGCTGACGGATAAGACGCGCCAAGTCTTGAGATAATTGCTGCTGCCGCCGCTGCAAACGCAAAACCTCATCAGCCACAGGCGGAGACACCATTTCAGCGGCGGCGGTCGGCGTTGCGGCGCGTCTGTCAGCGGCAAAATCCGCCAAAGTCGTATCTACTTCATGTCCCACGCCGCTAATCACCGGCAAAACACTTGCCGCCACCGCGCGCGCCAGCGCTTCATCATTAAAGGCCCATAAATCTTCCAAACTGCCGCCGCCGCGCACCAAGAGCAAAACCTCGCACTCTTGGCGGCGATTCGCCGCTTGCAAGGCGGCAATAATTTGTGCCGGCGCTTCCTTGCCCTGCACCATGCAGGGATAAATGACAATTTGCGCCGCAGGATTGCGCCGTTTCAAAGTATTTAACACATCATGCACCGCTGCACCGCTAGGCGAAGTGATCACGCCGATGCGCATGGCGCGACGCGGCGGCTCGCGCTTTGTTTCTGCGGCAAACAGCCCTTCCGCCTGCAAACGCTGCAAGCGCAATTGGTACTCGCGCTCCAATGCGCCCAAACCCGCCGGTTCCATCTGCGCGGCAATCAATTGATACTGTCCGCGCGGTGCATACAAACTCACCCGCCCCTGCAGCCGCACCTGCACGCCATTGGCAATCTCCGTCCAATCCATGCGCAAGGCAAAGCGACTACCCTTAAACAAAGCGCAAGCAATGCTTGCCTGCGCATCTTTCAAAGAAAAATACAAATGCCCCGAAGCGGGGCGGCTGAGATTGGAAATCTCTCCTTCCACGCTGATGCGGCTAAAGCCCGTTTCCAGCAAATCCCGCGCCGCCTCATTCAATTCGCTGACTTGATAAACTTTTTCACTCATGCGCGGACTCTTTTGTCGTCTGACGGGCGCGCTCTTCCGGCGTATCGTCTAATAGCGGAATCATGGAAGGCGTATCCAAATCTTCAAATTGCCTGCTTTTCAAAGCCCAACGAAAAGCAAATACCGCCGCCACAACCAAAACCAAAGAAATCGGAATCAGCAAAAATAAAATTTCCATAAAAACCTCTTGAATAAATCCATACGCATCGCGGCAAAAATGGGAAAAGCAGCATTAATCATTATTTGGCGACAGCCAATCAGATAATGAGCGCATTCCCGCTTGCGTATAAGCTACTTTGTCAAAAGTCAGCGTATATTGACAAGCGCTTTTCTCAGCGATGGCATGAATCAACAAATCCGAAAAATCCGCTTTACTCTGACGATAAGCATCTAATACCTTGAGCAATAAAGTTCTATTTTCAAAAACGAATACCGGCATTGAAAACAATTCGGCTAGCACTCCGCCAATGGCTTGGCGCGATTGTTTATAGGTAGGGCTTAATACCCAAATCAATTCCACCACCACGATATTATAGTCTCTTAACTTCAAAATGAGATTATTCTAAGCGCTTCTCCTGACAAAATGTGTATCTCTAAGTCTCATTTTGAAGTTAAGGTACTATACTGATAAAGCCCTGATGCGTTTTCGTTAAATTTTCCAAAAACATACTGGCGATTGGGGATTGTGTTTCATCATCTTGGCTAATGTAGCGCAGCAATACATTCGTATCAATACCGACTAAAAACGCTTGTGCTTTATCTTTCTCCATATAGCGCACCCAATTCAATGCCGTGATTAATATCATCCATACCGGCTTGAATTTGCGTATTAATCATGCTTTTTAAGCGCCGCACATCGCCTTGCGGATAATGATCAGCTAATAAATGCTGTTGCTTGAAGCTATTGAGCATCAACTCGCTAACGCTGATGCCTTGTTTCTGGGCGGTTTGGATAATGATGGTTTCAATATGGGCGGGTAATTCTAAAGTAAGCATGGCGGATCCTCGTTTTATGGACATGGAAAAGATGATTTTCATATCATTTCTTCTGTGCAGAAAGAAATTGATAAGCAGCTATTATTTTGCAAAAAAAATGCAGCAATTCCCCTGTAAAACTTAAAGATTATATGCTAAATCGGTAAAGCGCAAGATGCGGCTGCTTTATGCTTAAGCCATCTCTTTCGGCGCAGGCATACGGCTGATGCGTAGGGCGTTCAGCACCACCAATAAAGAACTTGCCGACATGCCCAAAGCGGCAATCCAAGGCGTGAGATAGCCGCAAATCGCCAGCGGCACAACCAAGGCATTATAAAAGCTCGCCCAAAACAGATTCTGCCGCATGATGCGCCGCGCGCGCTGCGCCAGCTCGAACAAATAAGGCAAGAGCTCCGGCCCGCCTTGCAGCAGTACAATATCCGCCTGCGTTTGCGAGAGCGGATTGGCTTTGCCCACCGCCACCGATACCGCCGCCGCCGCCATTACAGGGGCATCGTTAATGCCGTCGCCAATCATCAAAGCCTCCGTATCCAGATTCTGCAAATAATGCAATTTGTCTTGGGGCAGCATTTGGGCATGATAGTCGGCAATGCCGCATATTTCGGCGATACGGCGTACATTTTCGCTTTTGTCTCCACTGGCAATATGCAGTTGATAGCCGCTTAATTTTGCCATGATATGGGCTAAATCGGCGCGCGGCGGGTCGGCAAAGACAAATTGTGCCTGCAAACCTCGGGCATTCGCCAGATAAACCGCCACGCCTGTGTCCGCTTGCAGGCTCGGCAGTGTCAAATGCGGAAAGACTTGCCGTATCAATGCTGCATTGCCTACCGCCCATGTCTGTCCTTGGTAATCGCCGCATACGCCTTGTGAGGGCATTTGCTGCACATTATCCAGCGGCAAGGCGGCGGCAGGGCTATGTCGGCTCATTGCCCAAGCAATCGGATGCGGACTGTGCATTTGCAGGGATTTGACAATTTGCCACAGAAAATCCGCCTCTTGTTCATCGGCAAAATGCGCGTCCATCAAGCGGAAATCGCCTTCGCTCAATGTGCCGGTTTTGTCAAAAAGGATATGCCGCACCGCCGGCAGATGATCGAGCGTATCGCTTTGTTTAATCAATATGCCGTGGGCATGGGCATGGTTCATGGCGGCGGTTAAGGCTGCCGGTGTAGCCAGCGATAAGGCGCAGGGACAAGTCGCCACCAAAATCGCCAGTGCGATTTCAAAAGCGCGTTCGGGCGCGATAAATTGCCATAGCACATAGCCGAGTGCCGCCAAAATTAAGACGGTGAGAATCGTCCAATTGGCAATTTCCTGATTACGCTCGATATGCACACTTTTATGCTGCTCTGCTCTTGCCATCAGGCGGCGGATACCGGCAAGGGTCGTTTCCTGTCCGGTAGCGCTGACTTGCACGTCCACAGGACTGGCGAGATTATGACTGCCTGCCAAAACGCTATCGCCTTCCGCCTTGCTGACCGCCGTGCTTTCGCCGCTTAACATCGCTTCGTCAACCCTTGTGCTGCCCTGCACGATGACGCCGTCAATCGCTATCGTCTGTGCCGGTAAAATACGAATCACGTCGCCGTTTTGAATCACCGCCAGCGGATAGAGGCGATAGCTACCGTCGGCTTCGCGCCGTTCCACCGCTTCGGGCAGCAGTTTGGCAAAGCGGATATCGTTAAGCCGCGCGCGGCGATGGGTCATAAATTCTAAGAAGCGACTGATAGAGAGGAAGAAAATAAACATGGTCACGGAGTCAAAATAGATTTCCCCCTGCCCTATCAAGGTATGGTAAACACTGGCGAAATAAGCGCCGGCAATGGCAAAAGCCACCGGCACGTCCATATTAACACGCCGCATTTTCAGCGCCGCCCAAGCATTTTGCAAAAACGGCAGCCCTGAATAAAAGAACACCGGCGTGGTGCAAAGCAGACTAATCCAGCGCAGAAGTTGCGAATATTGGCGCTCGATGCCGTAATAATCGCCCGTATATAAGCCTGTGGCGAACATCATCACCTGCATCATGCCCAAACCCGCCACAATCAAGCGCAGCAAATGCTGGTTGCGCAGGCGGTTTTGGCGGCGCTCGGTTTCTTCGGGGCTGAATAGATTCGGCACATAGCCCAATGAGGCAATGGCGGCAAGAATTTGTGAAAGTTTGACATTCTCGCCATAGCGGATTTCCGCCCGCGCCGTACTGACATTGACGAAGACTTCTTCCAAGCCCAATTGTTCTTTCAAAACGCTGCGAATCAGCCAAGCACAGGCGCCGCAATGAATGCCTTCGATATACAGATGAATTTCCGACTGCCCGTCTTGCTGATGCACATACTGTCCGGCAATTTCGGCAATATCGTAAGCCTGCCATTTGGCATCATTTTGGGCTTGCGGACGCGGTGCGGCATTCTCGCGCACGGCATAATAACGGCTTAAATCGCAGCTGCTAATCAGCTCCGCTACCCCCAAGCAGGCATGGCAGCAAAATGCGCGTTCTTCTCCCTCAATCGAGGCGCGAACCGCCGTGCCGACCGGAATCGCTGCTTGGCAATGGTAGCAATGTTCGCTCATTTAATTGGCATCAAGGGAAATCGGCAATTTCTGCCCGTTGACTTGTCCATGCGCTTCGCCGCTGATGCGCCATGTCAGAGCCTTGTCGGAGACTTGCACATACCAACGCTGCATTTGCAAATGCTGCAAAATGGCGGGATTGAGCGGATATTGACCTGCCGCATTGCGTGCGATTTCATAAGATTGGTCTTTGATATCCAGCGTAGGATGTTCCAATTTCAGCAGCAATACCGGCTCTTCACTGCCCTGCAAGGTCAAGATACCCTGTGCGATTTCCGCCCGAATGCGCTGCGATTTGGCGGAAGCCACCAATTGCCGCGGTGCCAAACCGTCTTTGTAATAACCCTGCATTACGGCGGATTCATCGCTTTTAATTGCTAGGACCAATGTCGCAATCGAACCTGCCACCGAAAACAGCGGCAGGAAAATCATCAGGATTAAAATATAGTTTTTATACCAAGGCAGCGGCGGCTTTTTCGCCGCCTGTGTCGGGCTTATTTCACTCATCGTTTCAATTTTCCGGTAAAGACCGCTTCTTTGGCATGCACATCATCAGGCGCATCCTCAGGTGCCACAGTAAACTCAAATTTCGTCATCAATTTGCCGTTTAAAGAGGCTTGCGGCACATTCAAACTAACCACCATTTGATGCACTTCGCTCGGCGCAATCGTAAACGCCGCATTGTTTTCGATTTCCGCATCGGGCAAACCGCGCGTGCTAACTATAAAGCGCCGCTCTTGCTCGCTTTTATTCAAGACTTGAATGGCGTAGGCATTTTGAATTTTACCACCGCGGATTTCGCGCGACAGCATATTACGGTCGGCAATCACATCGATTTCCACATCGCTCTTGGTAATAATCATAAAAATAAACAGCACGAAGGACAGGCTCAGCACTAGACCGTAACCCAAGGTTTTGGGACGTACAAAGCGGGTCTTTTTGCCTTCCAAGGCATTGGTGGAGGTATAGCGGATTAGACCGCGCGGCGCATTGATTTGATCCATCATGTTATCGCAGGCATCGATACAGGCGGCGCAGGCAATACATTCCAATTGCAATCCTTCGCGAATATCAATCCCTGTGGGGCAGACCTGCACGCACATGGTGCAATCGACGCAGAAACCGAGATGTTCGGGATTCTCGCGATCGGCTTTTTTCAAACGCCGGCGCGGCTCGCCGCGATTTTCATCATAGGCGATAATCAAAGTATCGCGGTCAAACATCGCGCCCTGAAAACGCGCATAAGGACACATATATTTGCAGAATTGCTCGCGCACAATGCCGGCTTGCAGCCAAGTAAAGCCGCCGTAAAAGGCAATCCAAAAATAATGTGTCGGCGCTGCTTTAAGCGTGAAGAAATCCACGACTAATTCGCGAATCGGCGTGAAATAGCCTACAAAACCAATGCCTGTGCAAACCACTACCGCGAACCAAGAAAGATATTTACCGCCGCGTTTAAGCCATTTTTCCTTACTCGTCCAGGGTTGGCGTGCCAATTTCAATTGCTCGGAACGGTTGCCTTCAAATTTCTGCTCCAGCCACATAAAGACTTCATTATAAACCGTGTGCGGACAGGCATAGCCGCACCATACGCGCCCCAATAAAGAGGTGGCAAAAAATAAAATCAGCGCCAAGCCTAATAAGACAAAAGCCAATAAAATAAAATCTTGCGGCCAGATATTTAGTCCGAATACAAAAAAACGCCGCTCGCTCAAATCAAATAAAATCGCCTGCCGTCCATTCCATTGGAATAAAGGCAGAATGTGAAAAATGCCGAGTAAGACTAATAAGGATGTGATGCGCAGATTTTGAAAGCGTCCGCGCACAGGACGCGGTCTTATTTTGACGTGTTTTTCGTAAAGCGTTTGACTTGCCATGTTTACCTCATGCTTTAACAAGCGGCGAAATTGATGTTATATAGAATAAACTCGCTGCGTTTTGTGCCGCTTATGAAAAAAGCCCGACACAATGTCGGGCTTGTGCCTATAAATCATCTAGGCATCTTACTCTTTATTGCTTAATGAGTAAACGTAAGCAGCAACTACTTTAATGCGACCTTCGTTTAACCATTCCTGCCAAGCCGGCATCACATTATTCACAGGATTAACAATTTGCGCCTTAATATCTTCGATATTGCCGTCCACGCTGTAAAGCCAAATATCATCGGCTAAGTTCGGTCCGCCAAGCAAAGTGTTTCCTGTGCCGTCAGCACCATGGCAGGCAATACAGGATTGCTCGTATAAGATTTTACCTTCTGCCGCCAAAGTCGCATCAACATCATGACCGCCCAATTGACGAACGTAATGCGCCACCGCATCTAATTTATGCTCGTCATCCGGCTGCGGATTATTCACATCAATCAATGCGCCACCTGCCGGCATGCCTTGCCCGGGAATTGTGTTGCGGCCATGGGTAATGGTGGCAATCAAAGCCGCCTCATCGCCGCCCCAAATCCAATCGTCGTCGGTTAAATCGGGATAGCCTAATGCAGCACCTTTGGCATTTTGTCCGTGGCAAACCGCACAGTTATTTAAGAAAATCCGCTGACCGGAAGCCACCGCCGCCGGCATTTTAGCCAGTTCTTCTACGCTTTTATCCGCATATACTCTGAAATAGGTTTCCGAGCGTGAGTCATCTTCGGCTTTTTCCTGCTCATATTGCCCGATTTGCGACCAACCTAAAAAGCCTTGGAATTTATCACCGAATACGCCTGGATAAGCTAATAAATACACTGCGCCAAAAAGAATCATGGCGTAGAACAATACTACAATCCAACGTGGCGAAAGGTTATTCACCTCTCTTAAATCGCCGTCCCAAGTATGATCAATAATCTCACCGTCAGGCACATCTTCCGGTGATAGGCGCGTTGTCCAATATACAAAAACGGCATAACCCACGATATGTATAATCGTTACGATGCCAATAAAGAGCGCAACTGTCATGATTTTGTCCTCTTGTCTGATGTCGGATGCCGCGGCGTAATGAGTTCTGAATCATCATCTTTGAGCGCCAGTTTTTCGGCATCCTGATAGGGTTTTTTATTATCCGAAGTAGGCAGCATCGTCAGCAGGCTAATACCGATAAATGCCGTAAACACCACCACAGTAATAAAACTCCACATGTCCATAATTAACGTTTTTCCTTAAAGGCACGTCCCAATCCCTGCAAATAAGCCACCATCGCATCGAGCTCGGTTTTGCCTTGCAAAGACTCCACTACCCAGGCATCAATCTGCTCATTGGTCAACAAAGTATTGCCTGTTGCCCCACCGGCTTGCTCAGGGAAGTTTTGCGCCGTATAAGGTTCGCCCAATTTAATTTTGGTTTTAATGCTTTTTTGCGTTAAATCCACATTCGCCTCAGTATCTGCCAACCAAGGGAAAGAAGGCATATTCGACTGCGGCACACGGCTGCGGGGATCAATCAAATGCAGCATATGCCATTCATCCGAATATTTGCCGCCCACACGCGCCAAATCAGGACCTGTACGTTTTGAACCCCATTGGAAGGGACGATCATAAGCGGATTCTTCCGCCAAAGAATAATGTCCGTAACGCTCGGTCTCCCAACGGAAGGGGCGAATCATTTGCGAATGGCAGTTATAGCAGCCTTCGCGTACATAAATGTTAAAACCCGCCAAACGCAGAGGATCGTAAGGTTTAACAAAGGTATTCTCGGCATCAGGACGCACCGATTTATCGTTAAGTAAAGGAACGATATGCACCAGTCCGCCCCAAATGACCGTTAAGGTAGAGAGTACGCCGAGCAATACAATGCTTTTTTCAATTTTCTCATGACTGAATTTCATTTTTTATTCTCCTTGTCGGCTTATGCTGTTTGCGGATTAACCGCTTGCGCGCTGCGCTTGGCTTCGTCTTTGCGCGGCAAGGTCATCAAGCAGTTATAAGCCATTAAGCACATGCCCGTGAGGAATACCACACCGCCGATCAGGCGTACAAACCAATAGATGTACTTCTTATCTACGATTTCAAGGAATGAGTAGGTTAAGGTGCCATCCGGGAAAGTTTCGCGCCATAACAAGCCTTCCATGATGCCCGCCACCCACATAGATGTGGTGTAAAGCAAGATACCGATGGTTGCCAACCAGAAGTGAACGAAAATAAGTTTAGTCGAATACATCTCGGTTTTACCGTACAAACGCGGCAGCATATGGTATAGAGAACCCATGGTAATCATCGCTACCCAGCCCAAAGCGCCGGAGTGCACGTGAGCAACTGTCCATTCGGTATAGTGCGATAAGGCATTAACGGTTTTCACTGCCATCATCGGTCCTTCAAAAGTACTCATGCCGTAGAAAGACAGTGCTAAGAACAGGAAGCGGATAATCGGGTCGGTAATCAATTTATCCCAAGCACCTGACAGCGTCATCATGCCGTTGATCATACCGCCCCATGAAGGCACCCACAGAATTACTGAAAACACCATACCTAATGATTGCGTCCAATCAGGCAAAGCGGTGTAATGCAAATGGTGCGGACCTGCCCACATGTAGATGGAAATCAGCGACCAGAAGTGCATGATAGAAAGACGGTAAGAGAAAATCGGGCGACCGGCTTGCTTAGGAACAAAATAATACATCATGCCTAAGAAAGCTGCGGTTAAGAAGAAGCCTACCGCATTATGACCGTACCACCACTGTGCCATGGCATCGACCGCGCCGGAATAGAAAGGATAGGAGTGGAACAAATCGATAGGCAGGGCCAGGTTGTTGAAGATATGCAGAATCGCCACGGCGATGATATAGGCGCCGTAGAACCACAGGCCCACATAAATATGCTTTTCCTTGCGCTTGCCGATGGTGATGAAGAAGACCGCACCATAGACCACCCAGACCACCGCCAGCAGAATGTCCAGCACCCAGGGCAGCTCGGCATATTCTTTGCCTTGGCTGTAGCCGAAGATATAGCTCAATACCGCCAAGAGCAAGACCAATTGGAAGCCCCAGAAGGTAAAGGCCGCCAATTTGTCCGACCACAGGCGTACGCCGCAAGTGCGCTGCACGATGTAGTAGGAGGTGGCGAACAGGGCATTGCCGCCGAAAGCAAAAATTACGCCGCTGGTATGCACAGGGCGTAAACGTCCAAAGTGCAACCAAGGAATATTCTCAAGAAAATGTGGATTATAAAGCTGATAAGCGATGATTACCCCGACGAGCATGCCCACTACTCCGAAAAGAATGGATGCCCAAGCAAACTGCTTAACGACTTTGTAGTTGTAGGTTGTATCTACGGTCATGTCGCGCCTCATTTTGTAAAGTTAATGTCCAACACAGCAACAAGTGCTGTCTACTTGTCTAGATAGCTAGCCAACTTCTAATTGGAAATGTCCGAGCTTTCCCAATTAAATAAGTTTCGGTATCATAGCATGACTAAAAATTCATAACAATACATTCATTAATGTAGGTGTTATTTTTTAACCTTAAAAATCAATCGACTAACAGAACTCTTTTAGTTCTATTTGAAATCTCTTTATTTTTACTAAAGAAATTTTTATAAGTTAAGACTTAGTTAATAAAAAAGCGGCTGCTGCCGCTTGTGTTGCTTATGCTTAAAAATAGCGCAGCCACAAATAGATATGCGCTAATAAAACGGTAGCCAACATTAAGCCGAATCCGTATTTGACATATTGCAGCATACCGATAGGCTGCTTCGCTTTTTCTGCGAAGGCGGCGACGGTTAGGTTTGCACTGGCGCCGATCAATGTACCGTTGCCACCCAAACAAGCGCCCAATGCCAATGCCCACCACACCGGTTGGAAGGTTTCTTGCGCAATATTCGCCCCTGCGGATTCCAGTAAGGGAATCATGGTTGCCACAAAGGGGATATTATCTAAAATTGAGGATAAGACGGCAGAAACCCATAAAACGGCAAAAGCCATTTTTTCGATATCGCCGTTTGTAGCCGCAATCAATTTATCGCCTAAAATCGCCAATAAACCGCTATGCTCCACCGCGCCTACAATGATAAACAAGCCCATGAAGAAGAAAATCGTTACCCATTCCACTTCTGCAAATACATGATGAATGCTCTCGCCCTGTTTTTCCGCAGGTTGTTTGCCATAAGCCAAGAGCATCAACAATGCTGCGCCCGACAGAGCTACCGTCCCCGGCTCGATATGCAAAGGATGTCCGACAATAAAGCCCAATAAGACCAATCCAAACACCAGCGCCGATTTTTTCAGCAAAGCCGCATCGTGAATCGCCTCTTTTTCATTAAAGCGCATGATTTTCGCGCGGGCACGCAAGGTAGCGGATAATTTATTACGATAAAAAAGCCAAAAATACACACAGATAACTAAAAGAATAAAAAAAGCAATCGGCGCCATGTGCAGCAAGAAATCACTAAAACTCAATTTCACCGCCGAACCGATAATGATATTAGGCGGATCGCCGATTAAGGTCGCCGTGCCGCCGACATTTGCCGCAATAATGGTGGCAAATAAATAGGGAAAAGCGCGCACACGCAATTGTTCGGTAATCAATAAAGTAACCGGCGTAATCAATAAGACGGTGGTAACGTTATCCAATAATGCCGAAAACACCGCCGTAATCACCACGATCATCAGTAAAATACCTATCGGATCGGCGCGTACCGTTTTTGCCGCCTTAATCGCCACATACTGAAACACGCCTGTTTTCGCCGTAATGCTGACCAACATCATCATGCCGATTAAGAGCCACAACGTGTTGAAATCCACCGCATCAATCGCCTGCTGCTGATTGAGCAGACCGCAGTAAATCATCAAGCAAGCACCTAAAGTCGCAATCACGGAACGATTTAATTTCTCCGTAATCAATATGATATAAACAATCACCAAAATAATGCCCGATAACCACATCGGGTTCATGCCAAAAACGGCTGCATGTTCATGCATGATTTACTCCTCATCCCGCACAGTGGCATGAATGGAATCCAACACACCTTTCACGGTAATCACGCCTAAAAACTGGCGGCTATTGGGCGCAAGCACCACCACATGATAATGATAGTGATACAGCAGATTCAGCGCTTCCATAATAGAGGTCTGCGGCGTACAAGTAGGCACATCATCTGTGAAAATATGATCTGTAATCAAAGAATCGCCGATTTCTTGCAAGCGCTCGCCCAGCTCATCCAGCGTGGTTTGCATAAACATCAAATCAAAAGGATTTTTTCCTTCTTTAATGCTCACGCTGCTGGGCAATAAAAGCTTAATCAGGGTCATGCTGGAAAAAGTGCCGACAAAATCACCGGCATCATCGACCACCGGCAAAAACCGCGTACCCACCTGTCGAATAATCGGAAATACCTCTTTAATCGTCATTTTAGGATGTAAAATTCTCGGCTCAGCAATCATGATGCTGCTACAGTTTGCGCTCATCTCAACCTCTCTTTTGATGAAAATCGCGCAAAATATAGCCGCCTTTGCAATCGGCAGCAAATTTATTTTTTAATACAAGTTAACAATATAATAATAAAAGTTTTTTCATAAGATACGACTTAGATAAAAGCCAATAGCAAAGGCGCGAATGCACCGCCGATATACGCCAACAGCCACAGGGCAATGCTGTCGCTAAGGCGCCGCAATAAAGCAAAATAACCCCAGACATAGACAAAAACGACAAGAGCGAGCAAAGCGATATGCAGCCAAGGCATCTGATTGAATAAAAGATTCCACAGCACACTGAAAACGCTATAAGCAGCCGCCCATTGCCATGCTTTGCCGGCATTCACCGCTTCTTGGATTTTAGCAAAAGCCAATAAGATCAAGACTTCTATCATCGTCGCTCCTCGTTTTTGGGGAATTGAATATAATCCGCCCCTAACATAAGGCAAAAAGGAGCGACTATGCAATTATTTATCCTGATTCGCGGACATCAGGGCTCGGGCAAATCGACTTTCGCCGCGCAGAAGATAGCGGAATTTCAACAACAGTATCCGCAGGCGGAGATTGTGCATATTGAAAATGATCTACTGATGACGGATGCACAGGGGGCATATCATTGGTCGCCGGAGCTGCTGAAAGCGGCACAGGCAAGGGGCGAGAGAATGATGCGCAGGGCTTGCAAGCATGCGCTCGCCAATCCGCAACAGGCGATGCTCATCATCAATTCCAATACCAATCAGACAGTCGGCGCTTGTCGGATATGGCTGGAACAGGCGAAAAAATACGGCTTAAGCTGCGAAACCTATTGTCTGAGTAATTTTTTCCCAAACCGGCATGCGGTAGAAGATGAAGACGTGATCGCCGCCTATTTGCGGATTCGCCGACAACGCGTCAGCGGCGAGATTGCCGTGTCTGCTGTGCGCGGTATGAGTGCGGCATTACGCGATGTAATGCGGCAGATGCAGACAATCGGCGAGCATGATTTGCCTTTCGACGAGGTAAGGCAGACTTATGTCAGCGAGCAATATTTGCGCTTGGGACGACTAAATTTTGTCAGCAAGACGTCTTCACAATATCCTGATTTGCGGCTGCTGAAATATTCGCATCGGGTCAAGCGTTTTGATGCCGCTTTATTAGAAATGCGCGGCTTGGTGCTGGATAAATACAATCACATTATCGTGCGTCCTTTTAAGAAGGTCTTTAACTACAGCGAAAGACTGGCGAAAAATAGCCGCTTTTCTCTGAAAATCGAGAATTCGCACTGCATTGACGCCGTCGTGAAAGTCGATGGTTTTTTAGGCTGCTGCACCTTTGTCGATTTGCCGCACGAACATCCTAGTTATGCGGCAAGTTTCAATCGGCAAGTGCTGTATTCCACCACCGACTCATTGGACGACTCTTATGCGCAAATGACGAAAAAGCATTGTCAGGCTTATGAAGCCCTATTTCGCAGCTATCCTAACCATACCTTTTTATTTGAGATTAACGATGCCGCAGCCCCGCATACCATTCAAGAAGCCTTGGGCGAGACCTTAATCGGCGCGGTGGAAGTTATCAGCGGTAACATGTTCAGCCAAGATCGCTTAGACGAAATCGGCGAAACCTACGCTATCCGCCGCCCCGCCCGTTTGCGCAATATCTGTTTCGGCGAACTCAAGGAATTATTGAAAAGCGTGCAACATGAGGGCTTTATGGTCTTTGACTCGCATAGCCAAGCCTTACTGTTTCAGCTCAAATCGTCCCACTACCTCATTTCAACATTCTTCAGCTACAACAAGAAATACAGGCTCGAAGACAGATTAAACAAACACCGCCTTGGCGAAGCATTCTATCCTTTGATTGAGCATATTCAGGCGCAGCAAAAACACTTCAATCAACTAAACGAAGCGGAAAAAATCGATTACATACGGCGTTTTTTACAAGAGCCGCATTTTCTTTACCGCTAAGCGGCACAGCGCGAAAATGCCGCCGAATTAAGCACTTTTATTGTCGCCGCCCGCTAAACAACGTATTATCGGCGACTTTGCTTATTTTGGAGGAATCATGGCTTATTGGTATCAAAAATCGCTCTTGGATTTGACCGATCACAGCGCGGAAGCGGTGCGTGAATTGCTCGAGCTGAGTGCGCAATTAAAAAGCGAAAAAAAAGCAGGAAGGGAAAAACGCCGTCTGCAAGGTAAAAACATCGCTTTGATTTTTGAAAAAACCAGCACGCGTACCCGCTGCGCCTTTGAAGTCGCCTGCGCAGATCAAGGCGCTTTCAGCACCTTTTTATCCCCCGAACATTCCCAATTGGGCGCCAAAGAAAGCATTGCCGACACTGCACGCGTATTAGGCAGAATGTATGATGCGATTGAATACCGCGGTTTTGCCCAAGAAACCGTGCAAGCCTTAGCGAAATTTGCCGCCGTACCGGTGTATAACGGGCTGACCGACCTCGCCCACCCCACGCAAATGCTGGCGGATTTGCTGACCATGCAGGAACACAGCGACAAGCCGCTGCAAGACATTGCCTTTGCCTATATGGGCGATGCGCGTTTTAACATGGGCAATTCCTTATTACTCGCCGGCGCATTAATGGGCATGGACGTACGGATTGCCGCACCTAAAGCCTATCAGCCCAACACGGAAATTCTGCATAAAGCACAGCAACTTGCCGAGAACAGCAGCGCAAAAATCCTCATCACGGAAGAGGTGCAAGCGGCTGCGACAGGTGCGGATTTTATCCATACCGATATTTGGGTTTCAATGGGCGAAGACAAAAGCGTCTGGGACGAGCGAATTCCCGCCTTAATGCCTTACCGCATCACACCCGAAATCATGCAAGCTGCCGGCGCACATGCAAAATTCATGCACTGTCTGCCCGCTTACCATGACCGCAAAACCCCGACCGGCGAAGCCTTTTATCAGCGGCAAAAATTAGTCGGCATCGAAGTGGCGCATAATGTCTTTGAAAGCGCCGCATCTATCGTCTTCGATCAGGCGGAAAACCGCATGCACACCATTAAAGCCTTATTAGTCGCCACCTTATGCGAGCATTATCAGGCGTGAACGTCGATGCCTTGATTATCGGCGGCGGCGCGGCAGGTACTTATTGCGCCATTCATGCCGCCGCACGCGGTCTGCGCGTCGCGATACTGGAAAAAAATCTCGATATCGGCGCCAAAATCCGCGTTTCGGGCGGCGGACGCTGCAATATGACCAACCGCGACATCGCCCCGCATGCCTATCTCTCTCATAATCCCAATTTTTGCCGCTCCGCCTTGGCGCGGCACAGCCAATGGGATTTTCTCGCTTGGTGCGAAGCGGCGGGATTAGACTATGAAGAGAAAACCCTCGGACAACTCTTCTGCCGGCAAAAAAGCCGAGGACTAATTGCCGCCCTGCAAAAGGCTTTAGATGCGGCACAAATTCCTGTTTACACCGATACTTGCGTAGACAGCATCAGGCGCGATGGACAAGGCTTTTGCCTGCATACCTCGCAAGGCGTATTCCGCGCCCCGCAAATCGTACTTGCCTGCGGCGGCCCGAGTTTCGCCAAATTAGGCGCCAGCGACCACGCCCTCGGTTTTGCCAAAAGCCTCGGCATTGCCAATTTTCCTTTCCGCCCTGCCCTTGTTCCTTTTACGCTGGCAGAAGCCATGCCGCAATTGGCGGGATTATCCTGCCGTGTCAGCCTGCATACCGCGCAATCAGCCACCTTTACCGAGCAATTACTCTTTACCCATCGCGGACTCTCCGGTCCTGCCATCTTGCAAGTCTCGAGCTATTGGCAGAAAGGCGAAACCGTTCATCTGAATTTTCTGCCCGATTGTCCCGCCGATGCTTTGGCGCAAGCCAAAGCGCAACATTCACCGCAATCACTGACGCAATGGCTCAAACAGCATTTGCCCAATGCTTTAGCGCAACACCTCGCCGCTCCTTATCCGCAGCGCCCGATATCCGAACTTGCCGACAAACAGATTCAAGCCATCAGCCAATCTTTGCAGGATTACCGCCTCATTCCCAGCGGCACGGAAGGTATGAAAAAAGCCGAAGTCAGTACCGGCGGTATTGATACGCGCGCCCTCGATCCGCGCACAATGGCAGTCAAATCGCAGCCGGGCATGTTTGTTATCGGCGAAGCCTTAGATGTAACGGGTTGGCTGGGCGGCTATAATTTCCAATGGGCATGGTCTTCCGCTTGGTGCTGCGCCCAAGCCCTAAACAAACATTTGTGAGCATTTGATAATATTTATATCATTAGACAGTAATCATCCATCAG
This sequence comes from Suttonella indologenes, assembly GCF_900460215.1. Lineage (NCBI taxonomy): Bacteria > Pseudomonadati > Pseudomonadota > Gammaproteobacteria > Cardiobacteriales > Cardiobacteriaceae > Suttonella > Suttonella indologenes. The sequence goes on along the minus strand of NZ_UHIA01000004.1, from coordinate 321,203 downwards.
TAATTAATCGCTATAATCACGACTCACTCACAAAAAAGCAAAGGAGTCTTTAATGGCAGAAGATCGTGTAGAAGTTCTCGAAAAACAATTAGCCGAGATGAAAAAAGAATTTGCCAATACGCAAAAAGAGCTGAAATCATTTTTAGATAAAGCCTTAAACGAAGCAGAGGACGTTTATGAAGACGGACGCGATGAAGCCGCTCATTTCTTTGAAAAAGCACGACGTAAAGGGCGTAAAGCATGGAATGAAGTGCAAAACGTCGGCGGTGACTGGACGGACGAAGTCTCTAGCTGCGTGAAAAAACATCCTTATTCCGTAGCGGCAGTCATCGGCGGTCTTGCTGTTTTCGCCGCCATCATTTACCGCTGCGCCGAAGACAACACCTCACGCGAATGGTATCGCCGTTGGCGTTAACATAAGCACACACGCTTAGCAAAAACCCTTCCTTACGGCAGGGTTTTCTTTTATTTGCAATTTATTGAATGAAATCCACATATTCTTGCATGAGGTCCTTCCAAATCTTGAAGGTATCTTCAAGATTGGCTTTCTCAACGCCATGCTTTAAGTTTACATCCCAATCCAAAGCCGGATCGCCATCCACATCAAGGAAAGCACGACCGAAGCGTTTGTTTTGGTTCCAATCATTGACCTTTTCTAAATCTACTTCCGAACTGATTTCCCAAGCAGCATCAAAAGCAATGGTCGTGCAATTTTTTCCGTTTTCGCAATCATAGAAAATGATTTGATATTTATATTCTTCCATACGTCCTTGAATCAAAGGATCGCCATGCTTGTCATTAGACAATTCCGCGCTGCCAAAACCTTTGGCAATCTCTAAAATTTTATTCGGTTCAGTCGCATCGACCGTTGCCGCCATTAGATTAAGACTCATGGCGCTTAAGGCAAGTAAGAAAGCTTTACGCATATTCATATCCTCTGTTAGCAAAAGAGCGGAATTATAGCATGCCGCCTTCTGCCAACCAAGAAATCAAATGTGTCTCATCCACAATCACCACGCCTAGATTTTGGGCTTTATTTAATTTACTGCCCGCTTTTTCTCCCGCCAAGAGATAATCGGTTTTTGCTGACAAACTGCCGCTGATTTTCGCCCCCAGTTTTTCTAAAGCCGCCTTGGCTTCTTCGCGCGTAAAATGCGCTAAAGTACCTGTCATGACGATGGTTTTGCCCGAGACGGGGCTATCGTCAGCAATTTCTTGCACTTCCATTTCCTGCCACACAATGCCTTGTGCCTGCAAATCCTCCATCACGGTAAGATTGGCGGCATCTAAAAAGAAATGGCGGATATATTGCGCCATCACAGGTCCGATACCGTCAATTGCCTGTAATTGGATTTCATCGGCTTGGATAAGCTCCGGCAGACGACGAAAATGCTGCGCCAGCAAATTCGCACTGACTTGCCCCACTTCGCGAATGCCCAAAGCATAAATGAAACGCGCCAACGTCGTCTGCTTCGCCGCTTCTAGCGCATTCATCACATTTTGCGCCGATTTTTCCGCCATGCGCGGCAAAGCCGCCCAATCGGCAAGGCTTAATTTGAACAAATCCGCAGGACTATGCACACTGCCGTTTTCCACCACCTGCTCAATCAATTTATCGCCCAAGCCCTGAATATCCATTGCTTTGCGCGAGGCAAAATGAATCAGCGCCTGCACGCGCTGCGCCTTGCAATGCAGACCGCCCGAGCAACGCGCCACCGCCTCGCCCTCGGGACGTAGCACTTCCGAACCGCAGACAGGACAATGCTCGGGCATCACAAAAGGCTGACTATCGGCAGGACGCTTTTCCACCACGACCTTAACCACTTCGGGAATCACATCGCCCGCACGGCGGACAAATACCGTATCGCCCACGCGCACATCTTTGCGCGCCACTTCATCGGCATTATGCAAAGTGGCATTGGTAACGGTTACGCCGCCCACTTCCACCGCCTGCAAACGCGCCACCGGCGTTACCGCGCCCGTACGCCCGACCTGCACGTCAATGCCTTCCACAAGCGTGGTTTTTTCCATCGCCGGGAATTTCCATGCAATCGCCCAGCGCGGTGCGCGCGAGCGAAAACCTAATGCCTGCTGCGCCGCAAAAGCATCCGTTTTAAACACCACACCGTCGATTTCATAAGGCAATGCCTCGCGTTCGGCAGCCAGCTCGTCCATATAACGAGCGGCAGCGGCAACCCCGCCTATCAAACTGCGCTGCCAATCACAGACCGGAAAACCGAAGCAGCGCAACTGCGCTAAGAATTGCGTATAAGTCTCGGGCAAAGCAAAGCCTTGTATTTCGCCGTAACCATAAGCGAAAAATGATAATTTTCTTGTCGCGGTAATCGTGGCATCCAATTGGCGCAAACTGCCTGCGGCGGCATTGCGCGGATTGGCAAAGGTTTTGCCACCCGAGGCAAGCGCGGCGGCATTTAAGGCGAGAAACGCCGCTTTCGACATATATACCTCACCGCGCACTTCCAAGACCGCCGGCGGATGTTGCGCCTGCAAACGCGCGGGAATATCGGCAATGGTGCGGATATTGGTGCTGACGTCCTCGCCCGTTTCGCCGTCGCCGCGCGTGGCGGCTTGCACCAAAACGCCTTGTTCATAGCGCAAATTAATCGCCAAACCGTCAAATTTCGGCTCGGCGGAAAGCGACAAGCCTTCGCCCAAACGCTCCTGCAAACGGCGGAAAAATGCGGCGAATTCTTCTTGATTAAACACATTATCCAAAGACAGCATCGGCACCTGATGGCGCACCGTCGTAAAACCTGCCGCCGCCTTGCCCGCCACGATTTGCGTAGGCGATTGGCTGTCGGCGGTCAAATCCTGCAATTGCTGCCGAATCTCTTGCTGACGAATCCAAGTTTCAATATCGCCGCCTTGTGCCTGCAAAGCGGTCAATTCCGCCTGCAAAGCCAAGCGCTGTTCTTCCAGCCATTGCTGTTCTTTCTGCGCCAGCTCGCGCAGCAGGGCATCATATTGCGCATCGGCAATCTGCGGATTGTCTTCTTCGTAATAATAGCGGTTATGTATTTGAATTTCTTCGCGCAAAGCCGCCACTTCGGCAGCTAAATCTTCTAGCGCTGATGAGCGGCTAACCATTGTTCATAATCTCTTTGGAATTTTTCTGCCGCATGGCGGTAAGTAAGCAAATCTTTGGCGGTAACTTGACGGCGTTCAAAATCGCACAAACGTCCGCCACAAAGCTCCGCCATATCCTTGCTAATCGCCAGAAAATTTTCCCAATCTTTTACCGCATCGCCGCAATTAGGCAATTGCAAGACTAGCATCACGCCGTCAATCGGCGCCATATGCTCCAAATCCTGCGCAAAAATGCCCGGACTATGGATGTTGAGCATGCTGAATAAAATATCGCGCCCGTTTTCATTGAGCAATTCATATACGCCACTGGGCGAACGTTGCAAACCGAAGGTTTTGACCAAAGCGGCGATGTCGTCGCCGCTGAAATGCTGACCGATGCGCGCCATAATACTGAGCGGCAAATCAATAGTCGGCGTATCGGGCAGACTGTCTGCGGTCGGTAAAGCGGTTTTGCCGAAAAAGCCGGGATTGAGACGTGATGTTTTTTGCGCTTGTGCGCTAGGCAAAGGGGCTTGTCCTGCGCGCTGCAATAGTAATTGTTTCAATTGTCGCTGACGACGTAAATAAATGCGCCGCGCATAATGCAAAAGCAAAAGCGCCAAACCTGCGCCCAGCAACCTGACAATCCACAACATCATTTCCTGACTCATTCACACTCCCCGTTTCCCAAAGCATCTTCCAGCCTGAACATCAAATAATCGTCAATGGCATATCCCTCGCGCTCAGACAAAGCAAAATGACAGACACTCCGTCCGCAACGATGCAAAGTCTGTCTATCGCCGCTTTCCAAATAATGCCATTTCGGTAAAGGCTTATTTTCATGACGTAAACGATAAGCGCAAGTCGGCGGCAGCCAACGAAAATCCTCGCGGGCAATCTCCGCTAAATTCAGGCAATCCGGCACTTTCTGCGCACGATTGGGATAATCGCCGCATTGTGCCGCCTCGATATCGAGCAGCGAACAAGCCACACGGGAGAAGTAAACTTCTCCCGTGTCAATATCTTCCATTTTATTCAAACAACACAAGCCGCAACCGTCGCAGAGCGCTTCCCACTCCTGAGCATTCAGCGCATCTAGCGGCTTGTGCCACCAAGGGCCGGTCAAATTAATTCAAGCCTTGAATATACAGACTGACCGCCTCGATTTGGCGCGGCGTCAATTTACGCGCCACATCGCGCATCATCTCATTCGGATCGTTGGCGCGCATTTCATCAGCCGCCAAAGCGCTGTCGCTTGCCTGCTGATCGGCATTCGCCGCATGTTGGAAATGCTGTAACTGCATACGGTTGTATTCGGCCTGCTGACCCGACAAAGCAGGGAAAGCCGCCGGCGGAATACCTGCTCCTGTCGGACCATGACAAGCCGAACAAGCGGGAATGCCGCGCGCCAAATCGCCGCCGCGATACAATGCCTGACCTTCCGCCAACATTTCTTCCGGCGTATCGCCGCGTCCCTGCGTTGCCGCAGGCGGCAAAGCCAATGAAGCATAATAAGCGGACACGTTTTCCATTTCCTGATCGCTGAGCATCGCCGCCTGCGCGCCCATCACGGCATTGCTGCGTGCACCGCTTTTAAAATCTTGTAACTGTTTCAGCGTATATTTGGCGCTCTGCCCCGCCAAACTCGGCCAAATAGGATTAGGCGACACGCCGCCCGCACCATGACAGGCCATGCATAAGGTCTCCGCCTTTTCCTTGCCGGCCTCTAGGTTTGCCTCGGCAAATGCCATCATACTGGCGCCTAATGCCAATATTGCAACTGCTGTTTTTTTCATAATTTGCTCCATGATGTTTCAACGCACAGAACGACACACAAAGCGTCGCTCTACGTGTTGCCCTGAATTGAAAAAAGTTATTAAGCCTCTCTCAATTCCATTATCCTACCTGAAGAGAGGTCTTTCAACTAGTAAGAAATTTTGATGAATTGTCTTGCGCGAATTTCCGCTATAATCCGCAGGCTTGTTTTTAAACATTCTACATTATATGCGAAATCCCTATCATCAGGCAAAATTTGCCTTCTCTGCCAATGCCAAAAAGCAGCTGCCCAATGATGCGAGGGCGGAAATCGCCTTTGCCGGCCGTTCCAATGCAGGCAAATCTAGCGCCTTAAACACCCTGACCGACCAGAAAAATCTGGCGCGCGTATCCAAAACCCCCGGCCGCACGCAATTAATCAACTATTTCTCGCTGGCACAAGCCGGCGATTATTTAGTCGATTTACCCGGCTACGGCTATGCCAAAGTGCCGGAAGAAATCCGCAGCCATTGGGAACGTTTGCTGGGCGATTATTTGCTCACGCGCGAAACCCTGCGCGGCGTAATTCTGCTGATGGACAGCCGCCATCCGATGAAAGACTTGGACATCCGCCTACTGGAATGCTGCGCCGAACGCCAATTACCGGCACATATTCTGCTGACCAAAATCGACAAACTGAGCAACAGCCAAGCCGCGCAGCAATTGCAGGCGATGAAAAGCGAAATCGTGAACTGGAACGCGCCCTTTAGCGTGCAAACCTTCTCTAGCCTTAAAAAACAAGGTTTGCCGCAACTGATTGCACAACTCAACCAATGGTTTGACTATGATTGCTGAACTGACCGGAAACCTTTCCCTATGGATACTGCTCGCGCTGCTCGCCGTCGGCTCCTTAGCCGGCTTTGTGGACACCTTAGCCGGCGGCGGCGGTATGCTGACCGTGCCCGCCCTACTGATTTCCGGACTTCCGCCTGATACGGCACTTTCGACCAACAAACTGCAAAGCAGTTTCGGCACCTGCTATGCCGCTTGGTATTTTATCCGCCGCGGACATCTGAATTTCCGCAAACTCCTGCCCGGTATTATCGCCTGCGCAATCGGCTCGGCATTAGGTAGCGCCGTGGTGCAAATTCTGCCCAAAGATTGGCTGAGTAGCGTGATTCCCGTCTTATTGATTGTCGTTGCCGCTATTTTTATTTTCATGCCGGCGCTGGGCGAAGTCGAACAGGAAGCCCGTTTGCCCATGAGTGCCTTTTTAATCGGCGCACTGGCACCGATTGGCTTTTACGACGGCTTTCTAGGTCCCGGCACCGGCAGCTTTATCCTGCTCTCCTTAATCGCTTTGCGCGGCTACACCTTGCAACACGCCACTATTGAAGCCAAACTGTATAACGGCACCACCAATCTCGTCGCCCTCTTCATTTTCATGTTGGGCGGCAAAATCATATGGCTTGTCGGCTTTGCCATGGCGGCGGGACAACTCATCGGCGCGCGCATTGCCTCGGGCATGATTTTAAGCAAAGGCAATAAACTCATCCGTCCCATGGTGATTACTATGTCTGTACTTATGAGCCTGTATTTAATAGGAAAAAACTGGTTTCACCTTTATTAAAACGCAAATTTAGGCGTAATTATTCCTATATACTAAAAAACCATTGCGCCGTCATTCGTAATATGACGACGCAATGGTTATCTTAAATCGTCGGAGAGGCAGACATTTACACAAAGCGGCGAGCCGGCAATTATCGTATAGTTTCTTCAGGTTAAAGCGTATCCTTTTAATCTGAAGAAACTATAGTTTTCTATTCTTCGACGATAAGCTCAAATCATTCCACCGCAGCCAAGGTATTGACCAGCCATTGCCAAAATTGCGCCACGCTTTCAATATGCACGCGTTCATCAGGGGAATGCGGCATTTCTATCGTCGGACCGAAGGATGCCATTTGCCAATGCGGATAATACTGCGCCAATAAGCCGCATTCCAGTCCTGCATGAATGACGGTAATCAGCGGCGTTTTGCCTAAGAGTTTTTCACCTTCGCGCGAGAGTACATCACTAATTGCCGAGCTGGGCGCAGGTTGCCAGCCGGGATAAGTACCGCTTAATACCGCGCTGCCGCCCGCCAAGCGGAAGAGATCCGCCATGCGCTCCGCCAAATCGTCACGCGCCGCATCGTCTAAAGAGCGCAGCAGGCAATGCACTTGTAATTGATCATGTTCGCAGCTGATTTTGGCAAGATTGGTCGAGGTTTCCACCAAGCCCGCCACCGCCATGCTCATGCGATCCACGCCGTTCGGGCATAAATACAGAGTGCGCAGCAGATTTTCCTGCGTTGCCGTCGTCCAGACTTGCGCCGGTTGTGCAACAGGGCTGAGTTCGATGCGCAATGTTTGTTCATCCGCCGCCAAAGCACGTTTAATGGCAGGAATAAGCTCATCAATCTGCGCCTGCAATTGTGCTTGAGAAAGCGCCGAAGCAAAGACCGCCTGCGCTTCGCGCGCAATGGCGTTGCGCAAACTGCCGCCGCCCACTTCGGCAATCTGAATGTTGTCTGAAAGTTTACGCAGCAGGCGCAATAGAATTTTAATCGCATTGCCGCGCTGCTTGTGGATGTCGATGCCGGAATGTCCGCCTTTCAAACCGCGCACTTGCAATTGGAAGCCCGCCTGCGTATTGGGAGCAAATGCCAGCGGCAGACTGAAGCTGCCGTCCACGCCGCCTGCACAGCCGATGCAGATTTCGCCCAATTCTTCGCTGTCCAAATTCAGCAGATAATCGCCTTGCAGCCAACCGCCCTGCAAACCTTTGGCGCCGTCCATACCGGTTTCTTCAGTCGCGGTAAAGAGAGCTTCAATCGGCCCATGACTGAGGGAATTATCCGCCAATATCGCCAAGGCTGCCGCCGCGCCGATGCCGTTATCCGCGCCTAAAGTCGTACCGCGTGCCTTAACCCATTCGCCGTCAATATAGGCTTGAATCGGATCGCGGCTGAAATCATGGGAACTGTCTTGGTTTTTCTGCGCCACCATATCCAAATGGCTTTGTAAAATCACACCTTTAACCTGTTCTTTGCCGGCGCTTGCCGCTTTGCGTACCAAGACGTTGCCGGCGGCATCGCGCTCCGCCCACAAGCCCAATCGCGCCGCTTCCGCCAATACGAAATCCTGCACCGCCGTTTCTTGATGCGAAGGGCGCGGAATCTGCGTCAATTGATAAAAATAGTGCCACAATCCTGCGGGTTTTAAGTCTTGAATGCTCATCATCTGCTCCTTGTCTTAACGAAAACGGCTTTTTAAAGGCGCGCTGGCTTGGGCGCGTCCCCATTGTCCGAAAATATGACCTTTTATGCGCTCGATAAAGGATTCGTTCGCCTCATAGCTAATCTGCCAAATCTGGTGGCTGTCGATATGTTCCAACAAATAATCGTCGCTGACCTGCACGCGGTCAATCAAGCCTTTTGCCAATGCCTGACTGCCGTACCATGTCTCGCCGGTGGCAATCGCTTCCACGTCCAATTGCGGGCGCATAGCGGCAATGTGATTTTTAAATAAATCATGCGTTTCCGCCAATTCTTTTTTGAATTGCGCGCGGTCTTCATCGGTATTTTTGCCAAAGACAGTCAAATTGCGCTTATGCTCGCCGGCGGTGTGTTGCTCATATTGAATATGGTTGCGGCTCAGCAATTCATGGAAATTCGGCACTGCCCCAATCACACCCACCGAACCGATAATGGCAAAAGGCGCGGCGATAATTTCCGTACCCACGCAAGCCATCATATAACCGCCGCTTGCCGCGATTTTATCCACCGCCACCACCAACGACAATTCCTTAGCACGCAAACGCGCCAATTCCGAAGCCGCCAGCCCGTAGCTATGCACAAAACCGCCGCCGCTTTCCAAACGCAGCAAGACTTTATCTGTCTTTTCCGCCACTTGCAGAATGGTAGAAATATGATCGCGCAAATCCGCCACCGCAGAGGCTTCCACATCGCCGTCAAAATCCAACACAAACAAACGCGGCTTTTCCGCCTCATCTTGGGCTTTTTCCGCTTTTTTCAGCGCTTTTTCACGCGCCTTCCATGCCTTTTTATCCAGCATCTGCGCATACAGCTGCTCGCGCCAATTGATGAACGTATCGTTAAGAGAAGTGATTTTGAGCTTATTCTCCTCATCATCGTCATCGCCGCCTTTCAGCGCCACCACCGCCGCCACTAACACAATCAGCAATACCACCGCCGTCAAGCCCTTAGCGAAAAACAAGGCATAAGCCTGCCAAAATTCCATCATCATCGATTCTCCTGTTGCATCAATATAAAGCAAGAGCCAAAAAACAAGACATGCAGCAAGACAAAAACTGCCGTCTGCACATGAAAAACTCCCTGCGTAAACAAAGCCGCATGCGAAAAAGGCGAGAGCCATCGCACAATATCCGCCGCCGGCGCCGGCTCGTAAACCAATAAAGGCGACAGCCACAGCAATAAAAGCAGCACCGCCGCCGCCAAAGCGGTGGTTACGCTATGACGCAGGCGCAGACTTAAAAGCCACACCAGCGCCAAAGCATAGAGACTCAAGAAAATTTGCGCCGCCGCTATGCCGTAAAGCAAACCCTTATCCCAATCGGTCTTCAGTCCCAAAAAGCCGACCGACAACCAAAAAGGCAGGCTTAGCAACATCACATTCAACCATAAAATCAGCGCTTTGCGCCACAAAACAGCCGCACCGGCAAAAGGCAGGGTCTGCCATTCGTATTCCTGCGCCAAAGCGCGTGCGCCGAAAAACACCGTCCACAGCAACATCGCATTGAGCAAAAGCTGATTCACCGGCAGCAGCAGCATCTGCGTTGCGCCGCGGCGATTTTCCAACTGCGCCAATTGCAAAGCCAAAGATTGATATTGTTGATAAGCCGAGAGAAAAAACAAAGCCAAAGCCAGCCACAAGCCTAATCGCAGCCATAAAGCGGCAAGACTAGATTGCAAATGCCATTCCTTACGCCATAAAGGATTCATGACGCCCTCCCCTGTTCCGTCTCAAGCGCCTCCGGCACAAGCAATGCCTCTCTTTGCGCCTGCAAAGCCGCCGCCGGATAATGAAAGCTCATGCGCTGCAAACCCGTTTGCCGGCTTAATTGCTGCATTTTTTCCGCCCGCGCCTGCGTATCTGTAAAAAGATAACCGCTGCAAGAGCCCAAGCGCTGCTGAGCATCAAGACAGCTTTGCGCCTGCTCGGCAGTTTCCCATTCGCACCATAGCCAGCATTCCTCTTTCGCCGGCAAAGGCAATGCCAAGCAATAGCCCTGCTGCAAGGCATAAACCCTATCTGCTAATGCCACGACTTCTTCCAAATCATGATGCACTAGCAATACGCCGGCAGACTGCGCCACCTGCCGCAAGATGGTGCGCAGCGCCAATTTCTGCCCCATATCCAAACCATTACCCGGCTCGTCAAGGCACAATAAATCGGGGCGCGCCGCTAAAGCGCCGGCTAAGGCAACACGCTGACGAAAGCCGTGCGAAAGATGTTTGCAGGGCGTTGTTAAAACGCTTTCCAAGCCGCAGGCGGCAACCGCCGCCAATGCCGCCGCTTTGGCATCTGCCACCGCTTGGCAATCGGCGCTGCAATGAATAAAGGTTTCCACCGTCCAATCGGGATATAAAGCAGGTTTATCGCCCAGCCATACAATGCGCAGCATCGGCTGCGCATATTGGCGCCGCCCTGCTTGCGGTTTCTGCAAATTCGCCGCAATGGATAACAGCGTACTTTTGCCTGCGCCGTTTTCCCCAATCAATGCCACGATTTCGCCGCGCGCGATCTGCAAATCCGCGTTTTTTAAGACGCTTTTATTGCCGTGGCGGTGCTGAATGCGGTGTAGTTGCAGTAGGATTTCGCTCATAGAATGACAATCACTCGACTAAAAAAGTACCTTAACTTCAAAATAAGACTTAAAGATGCGCATTTTGTCAGAAGAAGCGCGGAATAACCGCATTTTGAAATTAAGAGACTATAAAAAAACCCGCTTAAAAGCGGGCTTTCCTCAAGAAGTAAAACCTTATTTGATTTTCGCTTCTTTATAAATGCAATGTTTACGCGCTACCGGATCAAATTTTTTGATTTCCATTTTTTCCGGCATATTGCGTTTATTTTTAGTGGTAGTGTAGAAATGACCTGTACCTTCTGAAGATACGAGGCGGATTTTCTCACGAACATTTTTTTTAGCCATGATTAACGTCCTTACACTTTTTCGCCGCGGGCGCGGATTTCTGTTAATACTGCATCAATACCGCGCTTGTCAATAATGCGCATACCGTTGGCAGAGACTTTCAGTTTGACGAAACGGTTTTCGCTCTCCACCCAAAAACGGTGTTCTTGGATATTCGGAAGAAAACGGCGTTTCGCTTTGTTGTTTGCGTGTGAAACCGTGTTCCCGACTAAGGGACGTTTACCGGTTACCTGACAAATGCGTGACATGCCGTACCTCTGTATAAAGTCAATTAAAACTAATGGTGGCCAAGGGCGGAATCGAACCACCGACACGCGGATTTTCAATCCGCTGCTCTACCGACTGAGCTACTTGGCCGTTTAAGAAGGCGCGCATTAAACCGTATTTTGCCGATGCCGTCAAGCGCTTTTTAAAAATTTTTGCATCTTTGCGGCTAAAGCCTATTGCGGACGATATTCCTGCGGGCTGACGTTTTCATCGCCGAATAAAAAAGCCTCCATTTTTTCGCGCAAAAAGGCTTTGGTTTCCGGCTCGAAAGAAGAGAGGCGGTATTCGTTAATCAGCATGGTTTGCTGCTTGAGCCATAATTCCCAAGCCTCTTTCGATATGTGCTGAAATACGCGTTCGCCGATCTCGCCCGGAATGGGTTTGCGCGGTAATTGTTCTGCTTCGCGTTGTAATTTTTGGCAAAAGATGGTCGCCATTAGCCTCTCCGTATCTAAGATTTCTCTATAGTCGAAGAATTGAAAAAGTATTACGGTGTTGGCTCACCTTGCCGTACGCTTTTGTACTGTCTGCGGCTCGCCGCCTTGTACTACTGCTTCACTTCTCCGACTATACTATGCGGCGCGTATGATAGCGTAAACGGCACAGTTTTGCTTGTGCGGCATGCTACACTGACGCAAATTTTTCTTAAGAGACAGAGATGGCTTTATTGATCGGTATTGAGGGTAAGCAGTTGCAGGCGGCGGATGAGGCTCGGTTGCACCATCCTCAGACAGCAGGCGTAATTTTATTCACGCGCAATTTTGAAGATTTGGCGCAGCTGTGCGCCTTAACCGCCGCTATCCGGGCTATCCGTGCGGAGCTGTTGATTGCGGTGGATCATGAAGGCGGACGCGTGCAGCGTTTTCGTCATGAATTTACGCATCTCCCTGAAGCCGCCGCTTTCGGACGCTATTTTGATCATGCGCCGCAGGGTGCCTGCGAATGGGCACAGGCGGCAGGAGCAATTATGGGGTATGAATTGCGCCGCGCAGATATTGATTTCAGCTTCGCGCCGGTGCTGGATTTGCAAGATGCGCAGTCCGATGTCATCGGCAACCGCGCCTTTCATGCCGAGCCTGCGGCGGTAGCGCTATTGTCTTGCGCTTTGCGCCGCGGTTTGCGGCAGATGGGCATGGCGGCAGTCGGCAAACATTATCCCGGTCATGGGCGCGTGCAAGGCGATTCCCATCTGATGCTACCCTGCGATAGGCGCGAGTATGCGCTGCGCGAGGCGGACCGCTTCCCTTTTTACGCCAATATCCAAGACGGCGTCGAGGCGATTATGAGCGCGCATATTATGCTGCCCGAAGACGACAAACCGGCGGGATTTTCCGCCCTCTGCCTGCAATCTTTGCGCGATATGGGCTTTGAAGGCGCGATTATCAGTGATGATTTGGACATGGCAGGCGCAAAATTTTTCACCAATCCTGCTGAACGCGTGCAGGCGGCATTAGATGCCGGTGCGGATGCGGCGATGATTTGCAATACTTTTGCCGATATAAACAGCGCGCTGGCGCAAGCACTGCATCTGCCGCAGCCCGAGCGCAGCAAAGCGCGCTTGCAGGCACTGCGTGCCCGAGTGCTGCCTGCCGAGCGACTGGCACAAGATTATGCCGCCGCGGAAGAAATTTACCGCCGTCATCACGCACGCGCCCTAGCTATGGCATAATACGCCCTCTTTTTTAGGACCATCTTATGGCTGATAAACTTGTCGTCATTATTTTAAACAGCTCTTTGGAATCGAGCGCGGAATTGGTTGAGCCGATTTACCATGCCACTGTTGCCGCATCGATGGATTACCGTGTAGAAGTGATTTTGGCCGGTCGCGCCGGCGAACTCGCCATGCGCGGCGCGGCGAATAAAATCTCCTCGCAGCGCAAACCTGACGAAACCATTTACGATTTAATCAAAGAAGCCTATCAAAACGGCGTGGTATTTAAAGTAAGCAAATTTGTCACCCAAGTTTGGAATGAAAAAGATTTAATTGCCGAAGTGAGCGAAACCGTAAGCAGCGGTTACATCATCGGCGAAATCATGAGTCCCAATGTCCGCACCCTGACCTATTAAGCCTATGTTTGTTCAACACACAGAACAACAAATAAAGCCCCGCTCTAGATGTTGCCTGAACAGGAGGAGATTAGACCTCCTTCACACATTATCCTTTATAAAAGAGAAATATTTCAAATAGTAAGGAATTATTGATGAAAAATTTAACCAATAAAGAATTAGAAAACGTCCTTCGCCACAGCGAATGCCTGATTAGCGCCGGCGAAATCAATGCCGCTTACGACCGCCTTGCGGCGCAACTCAATCTGCATTATGCAGGCTTGAACCCGATTGTCATGGTCGTGATGAACGGCGGACTGATTCCCGCGGGACAATTGCTCACGCGCCTGAGCTTTTATCACCGCATGGATTATCTGCACGCCACGCGCTACCGCGACAATGTCGGCGGCAAAGAACTGATTTGGAAAATGCGCCCCAGCGTCAATGTGAAAGACGAACACGTTCTACTCATCGACGATATTTTCGACGAAGGCATTACCCTGAAAGCCGTCTATGACGAACTCAAAGCGCAGCAGCCCGAAACCCTTTCCACCTGCACATTGATTAACAAAATCCACAATCGAAAAGTGCCTGATTTCCAAATCGATTTTGTCGGAACAGACGTTGCCGACCGCTACATTTTCGGCTGCGGCATGGATTATCACGGCTATCTGCGCCACCTGCCGGGCATTTACGCCCTGAAAGAAAATGCGCAACTCTAAAGCCCTGTGGCTAATCCCGCTATGTCTGACAGGCTGCCTTGCCCAAGGCAGCTATCACAATCAAAACACCGTGCATTTCTCCCATAGCGGCAACAGTATCAGCGAAACCAACTCGGGAAGCTACAGCCACATGGGTTTACCGCCGGTCTCGGGCAGCCTTGCCGTACAAGGTTCGCAAGGCGCCGTTCTCATACACAGCCCCGCGCCGCCACCAGTATATGTTTACGACTACCCCCGAGACAGCCGCCGCGTTTACAGCGACGGCAATACCACCATTAGCCGCGGCACTATTTACCTCGGCGACTGCACACAAAACATCCGTCGGCACGGACGGATTTACAGCCGCCGCATTCCCTGCCCATACTAGGAGCATCATGCAGAAAATCAGCCTATTACTCCTTAGTGCCCTGCTTACCGCTTGCAGCAGCACCATCGGGCAAGAGCGCAATTATCATGTGGAACATTATTTGGACGCCAGCACGGATAACAGCATCGCGCAATGGCGCAAAGCGCGGCTAATCGGGCGCGATGCGCTGGTCGCCATTTATCCCGACGGGCATTTTGAAATTGTGGAAGCCGTGACCCGTACGCGCTATATCTCTCCCAGCATGAGCCCTTATGTAAATGATTTTGTGCAATGTTATCTGAATATGCGCGGCATTTACAAAGCCACGCCCGTTATCTTGCAAGCCCCCTGCGACCGCGATCCGGAACGCTGGCGGCATCACGGTTTTCATGGTCTTATGGGCAGCGGATTCGGATTCGGCGGCTATCACGGCGTTAGCGTCGGCATTGGTGGCGGACACCGCAATATGGGCATCGGCATCGGCTTAGGTCTTTAAGATAAGTCGGTTAAAATCAAAATAAGACAAGACGGCAAAGCGCAAGCCGTACAGAGCATACGGCAAGGCAATGCCGTATCATTGTGATTGTAAGCGACTACAAATACATACAGCCATTGCGCATTCATCGCAATGGCTGTATGGCATCAGATTTCAAAAACGTTTTTATTCGCCTTCGGATTTATTGGATTTCAAGAGATTAAATAACATAAACAGCAGCAACACACCGGCAAATGCCAATTTGCCCCAAACGCGCTCCCACATGCTCAATTTAGATTTGCCGTCATCCCAAGAAGTATCGGCATTCAATGCCTTGCTAATCTCCAGCAAATCTTCCTTGCCCACATCGCTATAGGTATTCTCGTCAACATAGCCGCAATAGCGTTCTTCCCAGTTCCACACAGGAATAAACATAATGCTCAACTGCTTATAGCAATAACCGATATCCACGTATCTGCCTTGCACCTTCAGTTCTTCGATATCCGGCAAATCCGCTACGCGCTTGATATGATCGCCATAGCCGAAAAATGCCGGTTTGGCAGCATAAGCAGGCAAAACCGCAAGGCTCAGTCCCAATGCTAAGAGATATTTCTTCATTTTCTATCCTTTTATTAATGAAGCTGACATTATACAAGGATTATTCTCATTTCATACATCAAAAAAATACCGTAAATACTGCTTATTTTTTACTTTCTTGACATATATCAAGGCAAATGATTGCTGCGTAAGCGATTATAATGCCTTTCATTTTAATAAGAGGAGCCGACTATGAAACATTATCTGAACAAATTCTTCTGCCTTGCCGCTTTCGCCGCAGTAAGCGCGATTGCCGCCCCGACTTATGAATACGCATTGATCGATCAGACAGGCAAGACCGTCACACAAAAAGATTTCCCCGAGCAATATCAACTAATTGCCTTTGGATTTACCCATTGTCCGGACGTTTGCCCCACCACTTTGTTTGATTTCAAACAAGTGTTGGCAAATATGCAGCAGCCCGAACGTCTGCAAGCTATTTTCATCACTATCGACCCGCATCGTGACACGCCTGAAACGCTTGCAAAATACACCGGCTATTTTGACAAACGCATCCTCGCCTTAGGCGGCGAGCGGGCGGCAATCGACCAAGCCGTCGAGAATTTCAATGCCACTTACGGCTATCAAATTGACGGCAAAAAAGCGGAATACGACAATCTGCCCAGCGACAAACCTTATGTCGTCTTTCATTCCACATTGATTTATCTCTTGGATAAAGAAGGCGAATTATTAGATATCTTTGATTATCAAAGCGGACACAAGCAATTGCTGGCAGGCATCGAAGCCAGTATCGCCGCCCGTGAACAGCAATAGGAGTGATAAGTGATATGAATACCTTTCTTCGTCTCTGCACGCTGATTCTTGCCCTTGCCGCTTGGCAAACGCCCGCGCAAGAACAATCCAAAGTCGATTTATACAACCCGACCCGCCACGCCTTTATTGCCGGCACAGCAGTGCCCGCAATTGCCGTGGTCGACCTTGCCGAGCAAAAACAGATTGATTTGCTCAATCTGCCCGTGCAAGCAAAAGTCTTCGCCTCTAGCACCGATTCACATTATTTGGCTTTCAGCGACCGCATCGACAGAGCCGTTTACACTTTCAATTTAAAAACACGCGAAATCAAACGCCATCCTACGCCCAGCACCGCTTACCGCCTGATTTTTATCCCCAACAGCAGCAAAATCTTAGTCGTGCTGTTTAAAAACATCGCGGTCTTAGACTTTGCCAGCGGCGAACTCAATGTGATTGAAAAAGACTTCCAAAGCCTTTACACGCGCTACAACATCGTCTTCAGCATCTATAGCCGCACCGTGTGGGTAATGCAGGAAAACACGCCGATTATTTACCGCTACCGCCTCGACAAACCGCAGGAAGGCTGGTCGGAAATCACTATGGAAGGCGACAAAGGCTTCGGCATGGGCGCGCCCAGTTTTGAAGACAAAGTCATTGCCTTTAACACCTATTATGCCGATGAAGGCTTCATTTACTTCAATGACAGCGGCAAAGTCATCCGCACCGGCAAAATGCACGATTCCCGCCATTTAAATGAAGCCATGGTAGAGCCTTATGTCGATAACGGCACGCGCCACGTCATCTTCGGTGACAAACGCGGCAATTTGAAAATCTATGATTTGGACAAAAGCGACGAACCGATGGAATATCAAATATCCTTCCCGCCCAACCGCTTCCGCACCGGCTGGCTCGACCAATACCTGATTGTAGCAGGCGACCAAAACCTCGGCATTTATCCTTTTGAAGACATGGACAAAGGCACAGTCATCTCCTTCGGCTATGAAGAAAACGTCAATGACGTTTGGGTCAGCGGCGACAGCAAAACCCTGCTTTTCGGCACGGCGCGCAGCAACAAACTCGGCATCTTCGATTTGCAACGCCAAGTCCGCCTGTCCGACATTCCCTTAAGCGGCATCGCCGAAGTCGGGCGTATCCGCATGAATACCGCCAACACGATCTGTTATTAAGCCTCAGCAGCACCGCCAAGTGCTGCTTTTTAATTACTCATTATCATAAAGACAGCACAGCCATCTTTCTGTTATAAAAAATAATCTTTACTAACATGACAATAATCACAAAAACAAATAGACAAGTATTTTTCACAAACTTTTTGTCAAAAATTTTTAACAAAATTGACGCAAGTCAAGGCGCTAAATCGGCAGACTTGTAAAATGAAAGCTCTTAACCAACTCGTAAGGAGAAAATCATGAAAAAGCTATTCTTAGCGATGACAGTGGCATCATTAAGCACCGGCGTATTAGCAGACACCGCAAGCACGCACACCGGCGGTTTAGAAGGCTATGAAGTCGGCAAACAAGCAGATATCGAAGCTTTAGAAGTCGTTACCCCGAAACTTCTGCCTGCGCCGCTGGTGCAAGAGCACAGCCTGGAAGCGCCTGCCAAGCCGCGTCTGGTCAAATACACCATGACCATTCAGGAAAAAGAAATCGAAGTCGAGCCCGGTGTGTTTATGTGGGCCTTCACCTTTGACGGCGCGGTTCCCGGCCCGATGATGGTGGTGCATGAAGGCGACTATGTAGAGCTGACCCTGAAAAACGCCGAAACCAACAAACTGGTGCACAACATCGACTTCCACGCCTCAACCGGTGCTTTGGGCGGCGGCGAATTAACCAACGTAGCCCCCGGTCAAGAAGTCGTATTGCGTTGGAAAGCCATTAAACCGGGCGTATTCATTTACCACTGCGCACCGGGCGGCGCGATGATTCCTTGGCACGTCGTACACGGCATGAACGGCGCGATTACCGTCTTACCTAAAGAAGGCTTGAAAGACAAAGACGGTAATCCTCTGAAATACGACCGCGCTTACTATATCGGCGAACAGGATTACTACATTCCTAAGAACGAAAAAGGCGAATTCATACGCTTTGACAATGCCGCCGCTTCTTATGCGGACGACAAACGCGCCATGGACACCTTAATTCCCAGCCATATTGTCTTCGGCGAAACCAAAGGACAATTGCTCGGCGACAATGCCATGACTTCAAAAGTCGGCGAAACCGTCATGCTTTACCACTCACAAGCTAACCGCCAAAGCTATCCGCACTTAATCGGCGGACACGGCGAATACGTCTGGGAACGCGGTAATTTGGCAGACGCACCGGCACACGATTTGGAAACTTGGGTCATTGCGGCAGGTTCGGCAGGCGCAGCCATGTACACCTTCAAACAACCCGGCACCTACGTTTACCTCAGCCACAACCTGATTGAAGCCCTGAACTTCGGCGCGATTTCGCAAATTCGCGTGGATGGCAAATGGGATAACGACCTGATGGAACAAGTCGTTCCGCCAAGCCCAATCAAAAACTAAACCTTGATTGTGCTGATAGCCCGCCTAGTGCGGGCTATTTTTTCTGTAGCTGAAATAATATAGTCAACAAACAATTGAAACCTTAGTTTATTCATGTGATTAAGCCGATACACAAAAGTCATATGTTGTGCTGTATGAATTAACTATATAAAGCGGCAAATGCCGCTTTTTTTCTAAATGCCGAATCTACACAATCTCAAAATGTTCATGACTTAAAGCATATAAAGCCGAACCGCGCAGCGTCGCCACATGCTGAGCCGCTATTACGCCCGAACCGTCAGCGTCATAAAGCAAAGATCCTGTCTTCACATCAAACAATACGCGCTGTTCCTGCGTATCGGCTTGAGTGCCTAAAGCAAAAGCCTCCGCCTTAAGCTGCTCGCCCAAAGCAGAAAACACCTCTCGGCTCAAAGCAATTTTATCTTCCTGAACATTGAAATCTTCAATAATATCGACCGCATCATCAGCCACATCAAACACAAACACATCCGCACCGGCATCGCCGTGCAAACGATCCGCGCCTTTGCCGCCGCTTAAGACATCATCCCCCGCGCCGGCATAGAGATAATCCGCTCCATCGCCACCATATAAACGATCATTACCGCCATTACCGTACAGTTTATCGTCTCCGTCTTCTCCGTACAGCACATCGTCTTTGTCCGCACCGTGCAGGGTGTCGTTTCCGGCTCCGGCATAGACTTCTGCTTTGCCGCGCCAATATTGGAAGGTATCATTTGCTTCCGTGCCGTGAATCAGCAAACCTTTTGTCATTAAGTCTTCAAGAGAGAAAGACTGATCGGCAAATTGGAAATGTTCGATTTTATAAGCATCGCTATGGAAAAAGTTTGTAATTTTGACGGAGTCTGTTTCACTGCTTTGCATGATGAGATGATAGCCTTCTTGGCGGAAGATCACTTCTTCTCTTTTTAGGTCAGTGAAAATAATACGGTCATCAGCATCATTATGCGGATCATGAATCACATCTTGTCCATGTCCTTTGGAGAAGACGTAAGTGTCATTACCGACACCGCCTTCTAAACGATCATTGCCAGCACCGCCAATTAAGCGGTCGTTACCGCCTTTGCCGTACAGTTTATCGTCTCCGTCTTCTCCGTACAGTACATCGTCTTTATCCGCACCGTACAGGGTGTCGTTTCCGGCTCCGGCATAGACTTCTGCTTTGCCGCGCCAATATTGGAAGGTATCATTTGCTTCCGTGCCGTGAATCAGCAAACCTTTTGTCATTAAGTCTTCAAGAGAGAAAGACTGATCGGCAAATTGGAAATGTTCAATTTTATAAGCATCGCTATGGAAAAAGTTTGTAATTTTGACGGAGTCTGTTTCACTGCTTTGCATGATGAGATGATAGCCTTCTTGGCGGAAGATCACTGCGTTTCGATTCAAGTCGGTAAACTGGATGGTGTCACTATTCGCCGTGGTTTGGTAGTCGTAAATCACATCTTGTCCATGTCCTTTGGAGAAGACGTAAGTGTCATTACCTGCACCGCCTTCTAGGTAGTCATTACCCGCACCGCCAATTAAGCGGTCGTTACCGCCTTTGCCGTAAAGTTTATCGTCTCCGTCTTCTCCGTACAGCACATCGTCTTTGTCCGCACCGTGCAGGGTGTCGTTTCCGACTCCGGCATAGACTTCTGCTTTGCCTCCCCAATATTGGAAGGTATCATTTGCTTCCGTGCCGTGAATCAGCAAACCTTTTGTCATTAAGTCTTCAAGAGAGAAAGACTGATCGGCAAATTGGAAATGTTCAATTTTATAAGCATCGCCATAGAAAAAGTCGTAGATTTTGACGGAGTCTGTTTCACTGCTTTGCATAATGAGATGGTAGCCTTCTTGGCGGAAGATCACTTCTTTTCTTTTTAGGTCAGTGAAAATAATACGGTCATCAGCATCATTATGCGGATCATGAATCACATCTTGTCCATGTCCTTTGGAGAAGACGTAAGTGTCATTACCTGCACCGCCTTCTAGGTAGTCATTACCCGCACCGCCAATTAAGCGGTCGTTACCGCCTTTGCCGTAAAGTTTATCGTCTCCGTCTTCTCCGTACAGCACATCGTCTTTGTCCGCACCGTGCAGGGTGTCGTTTCCGACTCCGGCATAGACTTCTGCTTTGCCTCCCCAATATTGGAAGGTATCATTTGCTTCCGTGCCGTGAATCAGCAAACCTTTTGTCATTAAGTCTTCAAGAGAGAAAGACTGATCGGCAAATTGGAAATGTTCAATTTTATAAGCATCGCCATAGAAAAAGTCGTAGATTTTGACGGAGTCTGTTTCACTGCTTTGCATAATGAGATGGTAGCCTTCTTGGCGGAAGATCACTTCTTTTCTTTTTAGGTCAGTGAAAATAATACGGTCATCAGCATCATTATGCGGATCATGAATCACATCTTGTCCATGTCCTTTGGAGAAGACGTAAGTGTCATTACCGACACCGCCTTCTAAACGATCATTGCCAGCACCGCCAATTAAGCGGTCGTTACCGCCTTTGCCGTACAGTTTATCGTCTCCGTCTTCTCCGTACAGCACATCGTCTTTGTCCGCACCGTGCAGGGTGTCGTTTCCGGCTCCGGCATAGACTTCTGCTTTGCCGCGCCAATATTGGAAGGTATCATTTGCTTCCGTGCCGTGAATCAGCAAACCTTTTGTCATTAAGTCTTCAAGAGAGAAAGACTGATCGGCAAATTGGAAATGTTCGATTTTATAAGCATCGCTATGGAAAAAGTTTGTAATTTTGACGGAGTCTGTCTCACTGCTTTGCATAATGAGATGATAGCCTTCTTGGCGGAAGATCACTTCTTCTCTTTTTAGGTCAGTGAAAATAATACGGTCATCAGCATTATTATGCGGATCATAAATCACATCTTGTCCATGTCCTTTGGAGAAGACGTAAGTGTCATTACCTGCACCGCCTTCTAGGTAGTCATTACCCGCACCGCCAATTAAGCGGTCGTTACCGCCTTTGCCGTAAAGTTTATCGTCTCCGTCTTCTCCGTACAGCACATCATCTTTATCCGCACCGTGCAGGGTGTCGTTTCCGGCTCCGGCATAGACTTCTGCTTTGCCGCGCCAATATTGGAAGGTATCATTTGCTTCTGTGCCGTGAATCAGCAAACCTTTTGTCATTAAGTCTTCAAGAGAGAAAGACTGATCGGCAAATTGGAAATGTTCGATTTTATAAGCATCGCCATAGAAAAAGTCGTAGATTTTGACGGAGTCTGTCTCACTGCTTTGCATGATGAGATGATAGCCTTCTTGGCGGAAGATCACTTCTTCTCTTTTTAGGTCAGTGAAAATAATACGGTCATCAGCATTATTATGCGGATCATAAATCACATCTTGTCCATGTCCTTTGGAGAAGACGTAAGTGTCATTACCTGCACCGCCTTCTAAACGATCATTACCTGTGCCGCCGTCTAAAACATCGTTTCCGGAACCGCCGTTAAGCGTATCATTGCCTGCTTTGCCGTAGAGAATATCGTTTTTCTCTGTGCCCTTAAGCGTATTGTTTTGCTCATCGCCGCTGATGCTAGGAATGACCACTTCGGCGGCAAAGAGTGCGCCGTATTCGTCGCTATGCTCCATCAAATAATCGCTGAGGCTATTTTGATAAGCTGAAGAGTAGGTAAATAAACCGTTCATCATGCGATAAGCGGCTTTAGCTTCGGCGCTGTTGTCTTGTGCCTGTAGAGATTGCAGATGATCGGCAAAGTCTTTCCAATCTATGCCGTCTTTATTTTGCGATTGCCGGCTCATCACTTGCCAAAAGTGTAAAGCGGTTTCCTGATGGGCTTTGCTGTAAAGCATCAGCCAAGCATGGGTATAGTCGGCAAATTCCGCAAATGCTTTTTTCAGATGCGGAGCGGCGTTGTGGTTAGGATTGGGGCGCGAACCGTTTTGTCTAAAAGCCTTGCCTGTCAGCGCTTCTAGTGCGACTAACGTTCTTGCGTCAATATGATCGCCACGGCTGCCGCTTGCCACATTTTCGCTACCCGTCCAGCGGTAAATCAAGGCTTTTAGCAAATCCTCTTGTGCTTCGGGCGCAGCCTGCAAATACGCCTGCACTTTTTCTTTGAGCAGCGCATCTTGGCTCATCGCAAGATGCAAATCCATGACATTGCCAAAACCCCGCACGTTCGGCAATGACAGCAATTCCGCCGCCTGCTCGGGAGAAAGCCGCACATCGCCGACATAGCGCGTTTGTGCGGGATTGATTTGAAACCATACGTCTTCGGCGATATGTTCGCGACCGTCGGCAAAACGTACGCTGCCGCGATGGGTAATGATATTGCCGTTAACATCACGTTCTTTCAGCGTTTGAACATGTAAATCAATACTGCTGATGCCTGCCTCGGCAAGGCTGATGATTTCTCCTTCTTCGCTGATGCCGTTTTGGTTTTTATCCTGCCATAGGGCTAATTGTGCATAAATGCTGTCTTGCGCATCAATTTTGCCGTCTTTATTCTCATCATAAGCGGCAAGGGCAGCGTAACCGTCGGCAAAAGATTTATTGCCTTTTTCGTCAAGCGTATGATTACCGAAGAGCTCTTTGCCGTTATCTATCTTGCCATTAGCGTTTTTATCCAGCACTAAGAAGGCATCGGAAGTATTAATCCAAGCGGTTTTCTCGGCAAAACCATTGCCGTCAAGGTCGAAATGGATTGCTTTTTCACTGCCTGTAGCGAGTTTGCCGGAATGAATGCCGTCTCCGTTCATGTCTATGATAATCGGACAAGAGGCTTGCTCGGCTTCGTCGAGGGTGGGGTTGAGATTATTCATAATATTGATCAAGCCATTTATTATTATTCCTGTAGTGCCTATAGAATGAGCACTAATTTTGGCAATTGTAGAAATCAATATGCTGCTGATGATTTCAGGATCAATGTTAGTCTCTTTAGCTAATTTTTCTATATTAGAAATATCTTTATCATCTTCTATAGGAGAAATATTTTTTAGTCCATCATACATAGCATTAAGCGCATTAATAAGATCTTCTTTATCTTTAGGGAGCTTACTTGCATAAATACCTATTAAAGCAGTGCGAATAGGTGAAAATATATCATTTGCAGAACTTTCTTTATTTAAAATGACTTCTGCAGATTGTTTTACACCTATTGTAGAAATCATGGCAGAAAACTTATTAATCATAGAGGGTACTTTAAAAGCATTGCTAATGCTAGATGCGCCAAGTCCTATACTTGCTAAATTGGCAAAATTCCCTAACTTTTGACCAGTTTCACTATAAGAAAAAGCCGTCCAATTTCTTTCAAAAGATGAACCAAGATTATTTTCATAATAATATATTTCTTTTAACTGATTAGTGCTAAGACCTGTGATTTCGGCAGTTTCTTGTAACAACTTATGAAAATTTTGTTGGTGCTTTTCTAAAGTATCTCTTAATATTGCAAGAGATGATTCTTTGAAAAAAGAATTCGCTACTTGAATTTTACTATTATTAAAAGATGAAATTTGATAATCAAGAGCTTGCTGGCTAAGTTCCACAAGCCATTTAGCATGCTCTATTTTTTTATCATGGTCTTGCAAGATTTGAGATAAATTTGACAACTCATCAATATTTTGCTTCATGATTTTAGTGATATGTTCTTGTTCTAAGGTTTCTTTATTTAATATCCAAGAAGGAGGAACGCCAAAGTGCAATACACCTATTCCAAACATACTTCCAGGATTGCTTTTGCTTGATTCTATTTGCCCCTTGATAACTGCCGCATTAATTGCATCTTGTTTAGCAATAGTTTCTGTAAAATCAGGAATATTAAGATTTATACTTTGAGCAAAATGTTTATCTGCATGACTTTTTCCATATAGCGCCGCATTAATTTCATAAGGAATATCATGAATGGTTTTAATTCCATTAAAACCATGAACATCATGAGCTTTATGATTAGCTCCTGTATATTCTTCATAATTTAAATCTGTAGTGACAGAACCATGCGTTTCAATTCTATTTTCTAAAGCTTCTAATATAAATTCTGCTTTAGTAGCATATAAGATTTGTGCGGTTTTATTATCAAGTTCACGACCTGTTTGCGAGCGCCAATAAATTGCGTTGCTTGCACCATAAACAGTGCCTTTATTAAATTCATTTATTGCCCAATAGGCACTATCAAAGCCTTTTTTCTGTAAATCTTGATAAATAGCATCAAAGTTTCCTTTTGCTAAGAGTTTCCGATAATAATTTGTATCTGTAATAGTAACTGCTGTCTTAACCGTATTTTCTAAATAAATATCACCCATATTATTTCTCCTTATTTGTCTTTACGAAAACCTAATACCATATTAATAGCATTTTTCTCTAATTCTTGCCATGAAGGTAAATTTTCTCTAATGTAAGATAACTCTATAAATATAGACATTTCATCTGGAAAATTAAAACGATGCCCACAAATATTAACTACTCCTTTATTAGTACAATTCATGATACTTTTTACACGTCCTTCATTATCACGATAAACAAATATATCTCTAGCTTTTTCATGTTCCCGCCAAGCCTTACCTGTTTTAGGGTCAATACCGGGGTGAATATTGACTTGCAAGCCATGAAAATATTCACCATTGGGTTGCCAATAATGATAAATTGGGGTATGTGGCAGATGAGGATTTCTTTCATAATAGTGTGCGACGGAATCATCTAAGAAATTAGGATTTGAATTGGCAAATTTAGCGGAAATACTAACTCGAATCCAATCATGACTTTTTATGCGAGCGGCTTTTAATTCTTGCTTCCTTTCTTCAACCAAAGCATCATTATGCCGGTCTAACATTTGCTTATCATGATTGCGAAAATCAAAGCCAAAAGAAGTAATGATGGAATCATAAGTTCGTACGCTGGGTTTGAAATTGCGCAGGGCTTGCGGGTTAAAGCCGGGAGAATCGGTATATTCTACAAAACGCACGATTGTCGGCGGCAGATTGACAGGCACACCGCCTAAATTGCCGATGATATAGGGTTTGCCGTATTTATCTTTAGGTGCATCATCAGGCATGATGCCTGCCGCACCGCCGCCCATAGCCCGCGCTAAATTCCCTACATCTGCAGCACTAGGAGCGGGCATGGCATTTTGTTTTTCTGTTTCGGGAGTATGTTGCGCATCAGCGGCAGCATGATGAGATGGCGCGGCATCGGTTTGGGATTGATTGCTTTCGACTGGCTTGCCGTCGCAGGCAACAAGACTCAGCAGGGCGATGCTTAAAAGCAGCGGATGAAACTTCATGGCTTTTCCTTATTTTAAAGAATTGCTGCAATATATTAAGCAATAATCAGCTAAAATCAAATGAAAATGATTTGTGAAATACTGTTGACTCTAGTCTAACAGAGTGATTCTGCTAGTCTAGAGCCTTGATAAATAGCATCGAAGTTTCCTTTTGCTAAGAGTTTCCGATAATAATTTGTATCTGTAATAGTAACTGCTGTCTTAACCGTATTTTCTAAATAAATATCACCCATATTATTTCTCCTTATTTATCTTTACGAAAATCTAACACCATATTAATAGCATTTTTCTCTAACTCTTGCCATGAAGGTAAATTATCTCTATTGTATTCAATACTAATAAAAATACTCATCTCTTCTGGGAATTTAAAGCGATGTGTGCAGCTATTAATTATACCTTTATTAGTACAATTCATGATGCTTTTTATACGTCCTTCATTATCACGATAAACAAATATATCTTTAGCGTCTTCATGTTCCCGCCAAGCCTTACCTGTTTTAGGGTCAATACCGGGGTGAATATTGACTTGCAAGCCATGAAAATATTCACCATTGGGTTGCCAATAATGATAAATTGGGGTATGTGGCAGATGAGGATTTCTTTCATAATAGTGTGCGACGGAATCATCTAAGAAATTAGGATTTGAATTGGCAAATTTAGCGGAAATACTAACTCGAATCCAATCATTATCTTGTATACGGGAGACTTTTAATTCTTGCTTCCTTTCTTCAACTAAAGCATCATTATGCCGGTCTAACATTTGCTTATCATGATTGCGAAAATCAAAGCCAAAAGAAGTAATGATGGAGTCATAAGTTCGTACGCTGGGTTTGAAATTGCGCAGAGCTTGCGGGTTAAAGCCGGGGGAATCGGTATATTCTACAAAACGCACGATTGTCGGCGGCAGATTGACAGGCACGCCGCCTAAATTGCCGATGATATAGGGTTTGCCGTATTTATCTTTAGGTGCATCATCAGGCATGATGCCTGCCGCACCGCCGCCCATAGCCCGCGCTAAATTCCCTACATCTGCGGCACTAGGAGCGGGCATGGCATCTTGTTTTTCTGTCGCGGGAGTATGTTGCGCATCAGCGGCGGCATGATGAGATGGCGCGGTATTAGATTGGGATTGACTGCTTTCGGTAGGTTTGCTGTCGCAGGCAACAAGACTCAGCAGGGCGATGCTTAAGATAAGCGGACGAGTTTTCATGGCTTTTCCTTATTTTAAAGAATTGCCGCAATATATTAAGCAATAATTAGCTAAAATCAAATGAAAATGATTTGTGAAATACTGTTTTTTCTTGCAGGATTTTGTCTGCGTTTGATAGCCCACCTAGCGCGGGCTATTTTTTTGCTACAATGCGCCGCTTGCCAATAGATGAGAATCACTATGACCTACGCCGAAAAACATGATTTGCTCAAACGCGCTAGCATGGCATCGGTCATCGTGGCGACCTGTCTTGTGCTTTTCAAATTCGCCGCATGGTGGCTTAGCGATTCGGTCAGTTTGCTGGCTTCCTTGATGGACTCGGTTACGGATATTGCCGCCAGCGGCGTGAATCTCATTGCGGTGCGTTATGCCATGCAAGAAGCCGATGACAATCATCACTACGGTCACGGTAAAGCGGAAAGTCTTTCCGCCGTCACGCAGGCAATGTTTATCGCCGGTTCTTCTTTATTTCTGATTGTCAGCGCTCTGCCGCGCCTCTTCCGCCCCAGCGCGCTCAATAATGATTGGATAGCGATTGGTGTGATGCTTATCTCTATTTGTATGACTTTAGGACTGGTACTCTATCAGCGCCATGTGTTGCGGCAAATCGATTCGCAATCGATGCGCGCCGACAGTCTCAATTATCTTAATGATTTGCTGACCAATAGCGGCGTATTGATCGCCCTTATTCTCAGCGGTTTATTCGGATTGACCATCGCCGACCCTATTTTCGCCATACTGATCAGCCTCTTTATGCTGCGCAATGTTTGGCAGATTATTAAAGACGCCATTTCCATTCTTATGGATGAGGCTTTGCCGCCTGAAGAAATGAAAAAAATCAGACTGGCTATCGCAAGCGTTGAGGGCGCTGTGGGCGTACACCGCCTGCGCGCGCGCAAATTGGCGCATTGGCGCATGATTGATATGCATTTGGAATTTCCTGATGATATTTCTCTCTTTGAGGCGCACCGTATCAATGACGAAGTGGAAATCGCGATTGCAGCTGAATTCGACGGTCCCTGCGAAATCATGATTCACCTTGAACCAATCTGCGTCGCCCATGACGACCGCTACAAATTAGGCGCCGAATAACCCTTGCAAAAATACCGCTTTAAACAGCGTCTCGCCCAAGCTTAAAACCACAAGATATAGTGCGGCGTACAAAAAACCTTCAACATCTTGTGGAGAAAAAATTATTTTTCCAGTAATTCCAAAGGGTAAATAAAGCCCGGCAATTGTCAAGATTGTAGAAAACGCAAATACGGCTACAATGCGGTCTGTTTTTTCTATTCCCTACCTTTTTTCTATGACCGCAAAACGCAATCTGTTTGAAAAACGCCTAGAAATCAAACCCTATGAATACCCGGAACTCTTGGAGTTTAAAGACGCTATCCGCCATTCTTACTGGCTGCATACCGAATTTAACTTCACCAGCGATATTCAAGACTACAAAACCGTGATTAACGAGCGCGAACGCAGCGCCCTCACGCGCGCCATGCTCGCCATCTCGCAAGTGGAAGTCAACGTCAAACGCTTTTGGGGCGATTTATACCGCTACTTCCCCAAGCCGGAAATCGATGATGTGGGCGGCACCTTCGCCGAAAGCGAAATCCGCCATAAAGATGCCTATTCCTTCCTGCTGGAAAAACTGGGCATGAATGACATGTTCGCCCACATCACCGAGATTCCCGCCCTCATGGCGCGGATTAACTACATGGAAGATTTCATGCGCGATAAAGACATCGGACGCGAACGCTTCGTTCTGTCGCTAGTTATGTTCTCCCTTTTTGTCGAGCATATTTCACTCTTCGGGCAATTCCTCATCATTATGTCTTTCAACAAACACCGCAATTTGTTCAAAGGCATCTCCAATGCCGTGGAAGCCACCTCGAAAGAAGAAGAAATTCACGGCCGCTTCGGCATCGCCCTCTATCAAATCATCCACGACGAACATCCGCGCTTATTCACGCCTGATTTCTATCACGAGCTGCAAGGCTTGGCAGACCAAGCGCTTGAAGCCGAACGCGGCATCTTGGATTGGATTTTTGAAGCAGGCGACCTGGACTTCATCAGTCGCGCCACCGTGGAAAACTACATCACCAACCGTTACAACAACTCTCTCAGCATACTCGGCATTAACACGCCCTATCTGATAGACACCCAAGCGCTGCGCGAAACCGAATGGTTCGACATCGAAATCCTCTCCGGCAAAGAGCATGATTTCTTCTACAAACGCAGCACCGATTACAGTAAAAAAGGCAAACAGATTACCGCAGATGACTTATTCTAAAGACCGTCCAGACTTCGACTGGCTCAATGACGACAGCCGCCTCTTCTTGCAACGCGGCTATCTCCTCGAAGGCACAAGCCCCGAAGCGCGCATACGCGCCATCGCCGACCATGCCGCAGCCCTGCTGCAAGACCTCGCTTTCGGCGACAAATTCTATCATTACATGGCGCGCGGCTACTTCTCGCTCTCCTCGCCGATCTGGTCGAACTTCGGACTGGGTCGCGGATTGCCGATTTCCTGCTTCGGCAGCTTCATCGGCGACTCCATTTACGACATCATGCGCACCACGGCGGAAGTCGGCATGATGAGCAAAATCGGCGGCGGCACCAGCGCCTACTTCGGCGCCATCCGCCCGCGCGGCAGCGACATCAGCAACAACGGCAAATCCGACGGCTCCTTTAACTTCACCAAACTATTCGACACCGTCATCGACGTCATCAGCCAAGGCACCTCGCGCAAAGGACAATTCGCCGGCTACATCGACATCGAACATGGCGACATCGAAGAATGGCTGGAAATCCACAGCGAAGGCAACCCCATCCAACTCATGTATTACGGCGTCTGCATCGGCAACGACTGGCTGGAAAGCATGAAAGCCGGCGATGCCGACAAACGCCGCATCTGGGCAAAACTCCTGCAACGTAAATCCGAAAGCGGCATTCCCTACCTCTTCTTCAAAGACAATGCCAATGCAGGACGTCCGGAAGTCTATAAAGACCGCGACATGCCCATCTACGCCTCCAACCTCTGCACGGAAATCATGCTGCCCGCCAGCGAAGAAGAAAGCTTCGTCTGCTGCCTCTCCTCCATGAACCTGCTCCATTACAACGAATGGAAAGACACGGATGCGGTAGAAACCCTAACCTATTTCCTCGATGCCGTCATGAGCGAATTCATCGACAAAAGCGCCGACCTTCCCTATCTCGACCGCGCCCACCGCTTCGCCAAACGCCACCGCGCACTCGGCTTGGGCGTGCTTGGCTGGCACAGCTACCTGCAATCGGAAATGATCGCCTTCGACAGCTTCGCCGCCATGCAGAAAAACAACGAAATTTTCAAATGCCTGCAAAACAAAACCCTCGCCGCCTCGCAAGCCTTGGCAGCAAAATTCGGCGAGCCGGAAATACTGCAAGGCTACGGACGGCGCAACACCACCCTGATGAGCATCGCCCCCACCAAATCCAGCAGCTTCATCCTAGGCAGCGTCTCGCCCTCAGTCGAACCCTTTAAATCAAACTACCATGTTAAAGACTTGGCGAAAATCAAAACCACCTATAAAAACCCATTCCTTGTCAAACTCTTGGAAAGCAAAGGACTGAACAGCAGCAATATTTGGGAAAGCATCCTACTGCACGACGGCTCGGTGCAACATCTTGAGCAACTCAGCGAGCAAGAAAAAGAAGTCTTTAAAACCTTCGCCGAAATCAGCCAATTAGCCGTCATACAACAAGCGGCACAGCGGCAGAAATACATCGACCAAGGGCAAAGCATCAACGTCATGATTCATCCCAACACACCGACTCGAGACATCAATCAACTCTATCTCACCGCGGCGGAACTCGGGATGAAATCCATTTACTATCAACACAGCATCAGCGCCGCCCAAAACTTCAACCGCAATTTACTCAATTGCAGCAGTTGTGAGGGATAAGACAGTTGACAATCTCTGGTACAGAAATGCGAAAAATGAAGAAACTATCTTATCTGGAATTGGGCATTCAGGCATTAGAAGCATTAAACCGTCCTGCAACTCACCTTGACATTTGGGAATATATCCAACAAAATCAACTCTATAAACAGCTTAATTCCTATGACGACTCTATTGGGATAGCCTCTATAGAAAAAAGACTACAAGACAGTATTAGCTCTAATTTATATACCGAAGCAAAAAAAGCCGACGGCAAGATTTACACAGAAGGCAGCAGACCAAAATATTTTCTTTTGTCCGCGCGCCGTAGTCATAATCAAGGCGTTGAGCTTCCTGTAGAACCCGAAGATATTCCGGAAAAACCTAATACATCTTCATTTCATGAACGTGATTTGCATCCGTTATTGAGCAAATTTCTTAATGGCAATCAGACCTTCGATGCTTCTTCGCGCACTATCTATCACGAACAAAGCAACAAGAAACAACGCGGTGCAGACAAATGGCTGTATCCCGACATGGTGGCCGTTAGCTTTGAATATGCGAATTATAAAAACAGTCAACTGGTTAATTTTGTAAAGAAATTTGACCGTCTTCCGCTAAAAATATATTCCTTTGAAATTAAGATTCGCTTGAATTTTTCTAACTCTTGAATTTACAATCCAACTGCAACAAATAAAAAAACTGCTGCCGCGGCGGCAGTTTTGGAGCCAAATTCTTTAATTTTTCAAAGACTGCACTGGCGCGGAGATGCGTCCACCACGATTGACAAACACGCTGCAATCCCCTGTTTTGACCGGTATAATCGGTGCAGAATCTAGCAAACCGCCAAATTCCACCATTTCGCCCACCTCTTTATTCGGCACGGGAATGATACGCACGGCGGTGGTTTTGCTGTTAATCATGCCGATTGCCGCTTCATCGGCAATAATGCCGGCAATGGTGTCCGCGCTGGTGCTGGCAAGGGAACTCCGCGTAGCGGAGTTCCCTTGCCAGCTTGAATTTTTCGGCGCGCGTCAAAACGCTTCGGACTTCGTTAATCGCTCAAACAGTGACGCGCTTGTTCCCGAAAAATCCTGCGCTGTCTGCGGCAAGGCAAAAGGGGATTTTGAGTGCTCCGTAACTGGTTTTGTGGAAATTTGCAGTTTCGCCGGCTCTGCGTAGCGAGTTTTGCTCAAAACTTTGCTTTCTTTGCTCTTCGTAGGAAATTCCGTCTTGTTTTAAAGTTTAACGGCTATAAATGGCGGCTATGGCAATGATACTTATGTCTTTGCTAAGAGACATGGTCAGGATGTGATTACTGATTATGAAACTACCGCCAATACCGACCGCATTGTCTTTAGCGATATTCAAAGAGCAGAAGCCATCTTCCGCCAAGAAGGCACGCATTTAATCATTCAAACAAGTGCAGAAGACAGCGTCAAAATCGAATACTTTTTCTCTGATAATGCCCATAAAATTGAAATCTTCCAATTTGCCGATCAGACTTTCAGCTTAGAAGAACTGATGGAAAACGGTTTGATTCTGCATGGCACAGAGAATAGCGATAACTATCAATACTGGCAAGGCAAAGGCATTGTCTATGCAGGCGGAGGAGACGATGTGCTGCGTGGTGCAGACAAAGACGATGAACTGTACGGCGAAGCGGGCGATGACAAGCTCTATGGCAATAACGGTAACGATATTTTGAACGGCGGCGCAGGTAATGATTATTTAAATGGCGGCTATGGCAATGATACTTATGTCTTTGCTAAGGGACATGGTCAGGATGTGATTACTGATTATGAAACTACCGCCGCGGCGGCAGTTTTGGAGCCAAATTCTTTAATTTTTCAAAAACTGCACTGGCGCGGGGATGCGTCCACCGCGATTGACAAACACGCTGCAATCCCCTGTTTTGACCGGCATAATCGGTGCAGAACCCAGCAAACCGCCAAATTCTACCATTTCGCCCACCTCTTTATTCGGCACGGGAATGATACGCACGGCGGTGGTTTTGCTGTTAATCATGCCGATTGCCGCTTCATCGGCAATAATGCCGGCAATGGTGTCCGCGCTGGTGCTGCCAGGTACGGAACTCCGCTACGCGGAGTTCCGTACCTGGCAGCTTGAATTTTTCGGCGCACGTCAAAACGCTTCGGACTTCGTTAATCGCTCAAACAGTGACGCGCTTGTTCCCGAAAAATCCTGCGCTGTCTGCGGCAAGGCAAAAGGGGATTTTGAGGCTCCGTAACTGGTTTTGTGGAAATTTGCAGTTTCGCCGGCTCTGCGTAGCGAGTTTTGCTCAAAACTTTGCTTTCTTTGCTCTTCGTAGGAAATTCCGTCTTGTTTTAAAGTTTAACGGCTATATAATTAAGAAAACACACAGCGCTCATGTCAGAAATTCATTTCCACAACTATGTATTTGCTAAACTCTAGCTGAGATTTGCTAAAACGATAAACAACTGATAACAAACACTTGACAAAGCAAATTAAAAAATTGTAAATTACGCCAAATAGGATGAATTCTTTTTTAGGAAAACTTTATGAAGTACAGCATCTCCAACACATCAATCTCAGTTCTTCTACTGCTCTGCAGCCTCATCTCTGCTTGCGAACCGCAAAATAAAAATCCAACAGAGAGTAATAAAGCACAAGTTCAAACAACATCAAGTCAAAGCAATCCACCGCCAAATACCGCACTAACCGCCGCCGATACCGCCAATCTTGCCCGCACAATGGGCGGCGGTGCGGCAGGTATCATGCCCGATGATGCCCTCAAAGATAAATACGGCAAACCCTATATCATCGGCAATTTAGGCGGCGTACCGGTGAATTTGCCGCCTACGGTGGTGGAATATGTGGAATATAACGACTCGCCCGGTTTTGACCACGAAGCCCTGCGCAATTTCAAACCCAGCATTCGCAATTATGATTCTGTTCTTGAGTCTTTTGGCTTTGAATTTCGCAATCGTGATTTGCAGCTTTATGACCGCTTAAATGAAAGTTTATATTATGCGCGCAAAAAAGATAGAGAGCGGAATACATTTGACTGGATTGATGTTGGCATTTCTTCCGGCAACTCTTATGGAAAAAATCCTGAGGCTTTAAGTGCTTCCTTAAATCGACATTTAGGAAATGTCGATTATGAGGTGAATCCTTGGAAATGGTTTAGAAGTGTATGCTGCAATGGAAATCAATCCTAAAACCGGAAAAATATGGCGTGAAGATGCAGACACAGATGATGTTTTTGTCCGCCGTGATGAGAAAGGTAAAGTACAAACCTTTATTCGTTGCTCAAATGCCAAAGTAGCTCGCCCACCTTGTACACATCATTTTCATTTGCCAAATGATATGAAAGCATGGGTATATTTAAGTTATAACCGTCATATACTTGCTGAATGGCAGAAATATGAAGAGAATACAATTAAGTTAGTAAATAGTTTTCGTGTAGATGATGCAGTTAGCAAAGGAGAAAATCATGACTAATAAAATCACTAAAGCACTTAATTCTACAGATATTGAAAAATATGGAAAATTAATTGAGAAAGAAGGCAAAGTGGGTGTTGATAAGATTTATAGCGATATGATGCAGCGTGGCTATCATAGTGCGATTTGGAATAAAAATGAATTTGCTTGCGATACAGATTTTGGCTTAAATAACGTTAATTTGATTATGCAGCAAAATGATATTTCGTATCTTAACCGAGAGTCTTTAGATGCATTATATATTATTACTGCCAAATCAATTTTAACGACTATATCCAATATAATAAAAAATAAAAATTGGAAACAAATTAAATACTTTTTTCACATCAAAAAATTTTTCAAAAATATTTCCTCAAATATCTTTTGTTTATTTTTGATTGTTATAGTTTCTAATAAAGCGCTGGCTTATTCTATCGAGGAAGAGAAAAATAATTTCGACAGGGTATTAAAGGAGATAAAATTTTGTGAAATAAGTGATTTATCTTTAAGAACAATGATTTATTACTTGAATTATAATGAACCTGCATTTCCATTTAAACACGATGATTTCTTTTTAAGAAACTCTTTGTATAAAGAAATCAACCTAGAAAACAGTGGTTTATTGTTAGATTTTATAAAAACACTTGAAACATTTTCACATGATAGAGATAAAGTATTATATAATGGATTTACTTATTCTAATCATTCTAGCGGTCAATTAGCAGATACTCATTTTTATTTCTCTTGCAATAAAGATACTTATAAATTATTTTTCTCATCCCAGTTTTTTTTAGACCCTAAAAGTAAAGATGGCTTTATAACTGCTACTATAATTAAAAATAAAAAAGAAAAATTTAATATTTTTGTTAAAATAGATACTTTAGACAGGATAATTACAATCG
This sequence comes from Suttonella indologenes, assembly GCF_900460215.1. Classification (NCBI taxonomy): domain Bacteria; kingdom Pseudomonadati; phylum Pseudomonadota; class Gammaproteobacteria; order Cardiobacteriales; family Cardiobacteriaceae; genus Suttonella; species Suttonella indologenes. The sequence continues at coordinate 285,629 of NZ_UHIA01000004.1, read as the reverse complement.
TAAACAAAATTTTTGATAAAGATGAAATAAAATCTTATTATGAAAATAAATCCTTGAATAAACTTATACATTGGAATAAATAATATGGTTAATAGTAAATATGGTATAAACGTACAATTCATAAATTTTTATGGAGATAAAAATAATGCAATCACTATGCTTGATTCTTCTTTAGATTACATTGCATCTGGTGATAAAAGTTCAAAACAAGCAATAAATGAGTTTTTAACTAATCTTAGAAATACAGGTGCACCAATATTGCTAACAGATTCTGAACATAGTTTTAGTCAAAAGGCTAGTAATGGCTCAATTTCTACTCAAGTTGTAATATATAACCCATATTGGGCATACCTAATTACAAATAAAGATAATCAGTTAATAGGGGTTGTATCTCCTGCCTCTGTTTTACGGCATGAGATAGAACATGCTAATGATAAATACATAGATATACATACAAAAATTCCAGATCAAGATAACGATAATAATGATAATTATGCTGAAGAAATTGCCCGAGAAGCCGCAAATAAATTAAGAGAATTTTATGGAGAGCCTATCAGATTAGATATAGAAAATTTAAGCTCAAATATAATTGTTTCTGATCCAACATTTAATATGGAGTTTAGAAATTTCAATTCTATTTTAACTAATCTTTTAAAAATCATAAAAACAATAATTGACCAAGCACCCTCCCTCGACAAAGCCGAACAAATCACCTCGCCCATCATCATTGATATGAATGGTGATGGGGTAAATGCCACTAAATTGGCAGCAGGCATTCACAAAGCCATTTATTTTGACCTGGACGGCAATGGCTTTGCCGAGAAAACCGCTTGGGTAGATGCGTATGATGCTTTGCTGGTGCTAGATAAAAACGGTAATGGCAAGATTGATAATGGTACAGAACTTTTTGGCAATCACAGTCTTGATGCAGAGGGCAAGAAAAGCTTTGCCGATGGCTATGCCGCTTTAGCCGCCTATGATGAAAACCAAGACGGTAAGATTGATGCGCAAGATACGGTTTATGCGCAATTGCAGATTTGGCGGGATATGAATCAAGACGGGATTAGCGAAACCGATGAATTGATGAGCCTTGCAGAGGCTGGGATTATCAGCATTGATCTCAATGCGCAAATCCTTAATGAGCGCGATGCACAGGGCAATTTGATTAGCCATCGTGGCACAGTGAATTTTGCCGATGGCAGAGAAGCCATAGCAGAAGACATATGGTTTCAAGTGAATACCGCACAGAGTAAATATATTGGCGAGAAAATTCAGATTTCTGCAGAAATTCAAGCCCTGCCTAATGTGCAAGCCTTTGGTAATGTTGTCGATCTGCATATGGCAATGCAAAAAGATAAGCACTTAACGCAATTAGTAGAGCAGTATATAAAAGCCAATCAAGAGGGCGCGAATAATACTAAAGTGCTGCTTGAAGAACTGATTTATCAATGGACAGATGCTGCAGAAATAGACCCTCATAGTCGTGATCCTAAAAAAGTCTATGGGCATGTCTTAGATGCGAGAAAGCTTGTCAGCTTAGAAAACCTCACAGGCAAAAGCTTTAGCGGCACATGGTGCTGGGGAGAAAAAGACCCTAATCCACATGGCTTAGCCGCCCCTATTCTTAATGCAGAATTCGAGAAATTTGCTCAGTATGTGCACAGCCATATTTTGCTACAAACAGCGCAATATCAACATCTGCTTATGCCAATCATGTTCGCCATTTTAAATGCTGATAACCAAGACCAATCGCTCAATTGGCAAGCTTTGGCTCAGCATTTTGAAGCGCAAATAGAACAAGGCAATATCAGCGCTGCTCAAGAAGAATATCAATTGATTAAGTACTTTTTCACTTATTCTTCTGCTTATCAAAACACGCTGCAAGATTATTTTGTGCAAAACATCAATGATTATTACCGTTTATTTGAAGCAGAGATCTTGGACAGCAGTATTGCAGGAGATGAAACAAACAATAATCTCAATGGCAGCAATGAAGCAGATATTATTTATGGCAAAGCTGGCGATGATAAGCTCTATGGCAATAACGGCAATGACTTGCTCAATGGCGGCGCCGGCAATGATTATTTAAACGGCGGCTATGGCAATGATACTTATGTCTTTGCTAAGGGACATGGTCAGGATGTGATTTACGATTATGAAACAAAAACCAATATTGATCGCATTGTTTTTAATGATATTCAAAGAGCAGAAGCCATCTTCCGCCAAGAAGGCTATCATTTAATCATTCAAACAAGTGCAGAAGACAGCGTTAAAATCCAAGACTACTTTTATAGCAATACCTACAAAATCGAAGTGTTCCAATTTGCCGATCAGACTTTCAGCTTAGAAGAACTGATGGCAAATGGTTTGATTCTGCATGGCACAGAGAACAGCGATAACTATCAATACTGGCAAGGCAAAGGCATTGTCTATGCAGGTGCAGGAGATGATGTGCTGCGTGGTGCAGACAAAGATGATGAGCTCTACGGCGAAGCGGGCGATGACAAGCTTTATGGCAATAACGGTAACGATATTTTGAACGGCGGCGCCGGCAATGATTATTTAAATGGCGGCTATGGCAATGATACTTATGTTTTTGCTAAGGGACATGGTCAGGATGTGATTTACGATTATGAAACTACCGCCAATACTGATCGCATTGTTTTTAATGATATTCAAAGAGCAGAAACCATCTTCCGCCAAGAAGGCTATCATTTAATCATTCAGACAAGCGCCGAAGACAGCGTTAAAATCGAATACTTTTTCTCTGATAATGCCCATAAAATTGAAATCTTCCAATTTGCCGATCAGACTTTCAGCTTAGAAGAACTGATGGAAAACGGTTTGACACTACACGGCACAGAAAGCAACGATAACTATCAATACTGGCAAGGCAAAGGCATTGTCTATGCAGGTGCAGGAGATGATGTGCTGCGTGGTGCAGACAAAGATGATGAGCTCTACGGCGAAGCGGGCGATGACAAGCTTTATGGCAATGGAGGGAATGATCGTTTATATGGCGGCGATGGTACGGATTATCTCTATGCCGGTGCGGGCAATGATTGGCTCAATGGTGGTCAAGGCGCGGATAGATTGCATGGCGGTGCCGGGGAGGATGTATTTGTTTTTGATGTGTTAGATGGCGGCATAGATACGATTGAAGATTTTCATGTTCAGGAAGATAAGATTGCTTTGAGTAAATCCGCCTTCACTGCTTTGGGCGATAGCATCTCGGCAGAAACTTTTGCTCTTGGCAGCCAAGCCACAAGCGAAGAACAGCGGATATTGTTCGACAGCAAAACCGGCAGTTTGCTTTATGATGCCGACGGCTCAGGCGCGGCGGAGGCGCAAGTGTTTGCTACTATTCGTGGCTCAGCGCTGAATAGTTTGAGTCATGAGCAGTTTGTGCTGGTCTGAGCAGAGAGCGGCAAATATGCTCCGCGCTTGCTGTTGAAGGATGATTGGCTGCTGAGCCGTAGAAAATCGTCCGTTGTTTATAGCATCATGGAAAAATACTGTAATGAAGACACATAAAAACACCAAAGTTTTGCCATATCTTGAATTTATAGCCATTCAACCCAAAAATCTATTTATGCTGAAAACGTCCAGATTTCTGGCATTGCTTAATTCTTATGATTTATTTTTAACGCTGCGCTGTGCCGTACTTTCTTTGCGCTGCCAAAGAAAGTACGCAAAGCAATCACCAAAGAAACGCTAGTAAGCAACGTAAAGGCAGCCCCTTGCCTTGCTCCGCTACGCGGAGTTCCCTTGCCAGCTTGCCAAATTAATTTTTATGGTTCGGCGCGCGTCAAAACGCTTCGGACTTCGTTAATCGCTCAAACAGTGACGCGCTTAAATTTCAAAATTTCTTGGCTCAAAATCCTGCGCTGTCTGCGGCAAGGCAAAAGGGGATTTTGAGTGCTCCGTAACTGGCTTTGTGGGAATTTGCAGTTTCGCCGGCTCTGCGTAGCGAGTTTTGCTCAAAACTTTGCTTTCTTTGCTCTTCGTAGGAAATTCCGTCTTGTTTTAAAGTTTAACGGCTATAATGAGAACCTCAACGGATTGATTCGACAATTTTTTGCCGAAGTCTGTGAGACTTGATAATCTCTGCGCTGAATACATTAAAGAGATAGAGGACAATTTGAATAATCGTCCTCGTAAGGTGCTAGGCTTTATGACGCCATTGGAGCTTAAAGCTAGTTTTGGGTGCGTTGCAGTTCATACTTGAATCTGCCTCATCGCCGTAAGCTACAGCGGTAAAAGGCATTATTGTAAGATTAAGCGGCTATCTGCTTAAAAACGGCCGTCTTATTAAGCCAGATAATGCACGGCGATAATTTCTAAAGATTTAACCCCGCCCGGTACATTGATATCCACCACATCGCCCTCTTCTTTGCCGAGCAAGGCGCGGGCAATCGGCGAGGTATTGGACAGCAGATTTTTCTTAATATCCGCCTCGTCTTCGCCGACGATTTTATAGGTCATGTTTTCGCCGCTATTCGTATCTTCCAATTCAACGGTGGTGCCGAAGACGACTTTACCGTTATTCGGCAGGGTGCTGACGTCGATAATCTGCACATTGCCCAGTTTGAATTCCAGCTCTTGAATACGACCTTCAATAAATCCTTGCTGCTCGCGAGCGGCATGGTATTCGGCGTTTTCTTTCAAATCGCCGTGTTCGCGCGCATCGGCAATAGCTTGAATAACTTTCGGGCGTTGTACGATTTTTAAATTTTCTAATTCGACGCGCAGGGCTTCCGCGCCGGCTTTGGTCATGGGAACTTTTTTACTCATCATCTTATCCTTATCAAAATGAAATAAAGTCTTGCCTACAGGCAAGACTTTAGAAAAACGAAGCGCGGGATTTAATCGCGCTCAGCCCAACGCACTTGGCAATCTTTAATCGTGGTTTTGGCTTCTTCCGCATCGCCCCAATGGTCAACTTTGGTTGAACCCGGTTTTTTCAGGGCTTTGTAATGATTGAAGTGGAATTCGATTTGTTTAATCAATTGCTCGGGCAAATCCGCCAGACTTTGAATAGCATTGCCGGTATGGCGGTCATCGGCGGGAACGACCACGACTTTATCGTCGACTTCGCCGTCGTCAATGAATTTCATAATGCCGATAATTCTGGCTTCCAAATATACCCCTGTCGGCAGCGGCGTGTCGGTAATAATCAGGGCGTCCAATTCGTCGCCGTCTTCGTCCAAAGTTTGCGGGATAAAACCGTAATTCGTCGGCTTGGCGAAAATCAGCGGTTCGACGCGGTCTAATTTAAAGGCGCCGAGTTGGCGGTCCCACTCGATTTTATTATTCGAACCGGTAGGGATTTCCACCACCACATTGATGATGCCGCTATCCACGTCGCCGGCATCGAGAATTTGATTAAAATCTGCCATTTATATGTTTTCCTTCATAAATTAAGAAAGTCGCATTATAGCCTTAAAGCCTGCCTGAGGCTAGCCGACCGCCAAATTATCCCAAGCCGCCACCGTGATTTTTTCCTGCGCGCTGCAATCCAGTCCTGCCAATAAATCCGCTACGATTCCCTGCCCTGCAATCATCAGCTGCGGCGCAATTTCCGCCAAAGGCTCTAAGACGAAGGCGCGTTCGTGCATACGCGGATGCGGCAGGCTCAAAGTCGGCGTATGTTCTTGTTGGTCGCCGTAGGTCAAGATGTCTAAATCTAGGGTGCGCGGCGCGTTTTTAAAGGGACGTTCGCGATGCTGCGCCGTCTCGATGCTTTGCAATAAGCACAGCAAGTCTTGCGCACTTAGGGCACTATCATAGGCAATGACGGCATTATAAAAATCGGGTTGCTCGGTAAAGCCCCAAGGCGGCGTGCGGTAAATGGAAGAAGCGGCAACTTCCTGCATATCCGCATGTTCTCTCAGGGTTTCGCGGGCGATTTGCAATTGCGCCAGCGGCGCGTCTTGATTGGAACCGAAGGCGATATAGCAGCGCTTCACCGTCTTCTTCCTCTGCGCGCGCGGCGTTTATTCACGCTGATTTTGCCTTTGCGTTCCAAATGATTGCCTTTGGATGCGGTTTCAAAATCGCCGTCATATTCATTGAGCGCCATCGGCACGATGCCGCTTTCCTTCTGTGCATAAGACCACCAACGTACACTTTCCGCCAAAGGTTCGCCCGCCGCTTCCCGCACCAAGAGAAAATCGTAAGCGGCGCGAAAACGCGGATGACTCAGCAGACTGCGGGTTTTGCGCTGGCTGTTGCCGGTCAAATCAAAACGCGCCTGCAAGGTCCACATTTCGCGAATCATGCCGCGCAGTCGTACGGGAATGGAGATGCGCTCCGCCGCCGCAATCAAGACCAAATCCACCGCTTCGTGCATGGCGCTGTGCCAGTCGCGCGATTTCAGCAAGCCTTGATATTGCAATTGAAAGACCGGCCATAGGAAGGCGGCAAACAAAAAGGCAATGGTCACGGGTTTGTCTTGTGCGATGCGCTGATCGGTATTGCTTAAAGCGATGCGGATGACGCGGTCGGCATAATCGGCAAATGCCTGATTGGGATGATTCAGTACCCGCGCCACATCGGGAAAGAGCATGGAGAACAATTGCAATCGTTTCATTTGCTCATAGCTTTTCACGCCGTAGCCGCTCATAAAGAGTTTCTGCGTTTCGTCGAATAAACGCGCCGGCGGCACGGATTTCAAACCTTCCGCACATACGCCGATCGCCGCCTCGGTCTGCGTTTCCAACTGCATATCCAGTTTCGCGGCAAAGCGCGCGGCGCGCAGCATACGCACCGGGTCTTGGGTGTAACGCGCCGCAGGTTCGCCGATTAGGCGTAGCACTTGCTGCTGCAAATCTTGCATTGCACCCAAATAATCAATCAATTCTTCCGACCGCGGATCGTAATATAAGGCATTGACGGTGAAATCGCGGCGCACCACGTCGTCTTCCATGGTGCCGTAGTGATTGTCTTCAATTACATGGCCGTCGCTGTCGGTTTTGACGTCCTCATCCGCACCGGCGCGGAAGGTCGCCACTTCGATAATATTGCGTCCGAAATGGATATGCGCCAAGCGGAAACGCCGTCCGATCAGGCGGCAATTGCGAAATAGCCTCGCCACTTCCTCCGGACGCGCATTGGTGGCAATATCAAAATCTTTCGGCTCGCGCGACAATAAGCTGTCGCGCAGGCAACCGCCGACTAAATAGGCTTCAAAGCCGGCATCAATCAATTGATGTGCAATGCGCATGGCGCGGCGGTCTAAACGTTCGGCATCAATCTGATGCTCTTCGCGCGTGTAAATGCGCGCAGTCTGTGTGTTTGCGGCGTAATCCATGCCGTCCCCTTCTTTTTGTTTTACGGCATCTGCCGCAGAATAAACGGCGCATTATACATAATAATTTGCCCTAAGATGCACCCGCCGTTCAGGGCGCCTTTTGCCGCCGATGCCAATTGCCGTCCCGATACTGTAAATAATGGACGCCGTCGCGCGAACGATAGCCGCCTTTGACGGCATCTAAGAGCAAGCTGCCCTCAATATCGTTTGCGAACAGCTCCGCCTGCTGCCGATCCGGCGAGAACAAAGCATAGACCGCCGCGCCCGAATACGCGCTATCGTCCAAACGCACATCCGCAGCAGCGGATAATCGCAGACAGGTCTGGCGCAATTGCGACCATTGCTCTCCTGCTTCAAGCAAGCAGCGCGACGACACTTTTGCGCCATCCATCGCCGCATTTACCAAGCAGGCAGTCAGCATAAAAGATAGCGCAGCGCTGAGCGCCAATGCCCTTAAACTGCGGTTTTTCCGTATTGTTTTCATCACATATTTTTAATGGCAGTCCAGCAGGTCTTCGTCGTGAATCTCGTGGTAGCGGTAAAGGCGGCTCAGCGGTACGTTTTGAACGACGGCTTCGGCGTTGCTTTGTTCGCGGTAAGCCGTCCATGTGGCGAGCGAAAAGGGATCTTCGGGATTGGGCGGCAGAAGCACGAACCATGCGTCTTCCAGTGCCGTCCATTGCCAAGGGCTGAGGGCTTTGCCTTCATTATCGCTGAGGGAAACATAGGCGGTCATCGGGCGGTTGGCAGTTTCAGGCAGGCGCGTATACATGATTAAATTGGCGATGCTGCCGAACCATTGGCTTTCGCTGCCGTCGTGGAAATGAATTTGCCCTTTATGTCCGCCGGTTTCCAAAGCGCTCATATGCGAGAGCGGATCGACGGCATCTTCGGGAATATCGGCAATGGCGGCGGGGCGGCTGTCGCTTTTGGCACTTGGTTCGCAGGCGCTGAGTGCAAATAAGGCGCAGAGACTGAGGAGTAAGATTTTCGTGTTCATAGGGATTTCCTTTTAAACAGGAATATGGCTGCGGCAAGCGGCAGGCTTATCCACAGGGCTAAAGAAAGCAGGAGAAGATTGGGCGAGAGGGCGATGTTTTTGCCGACATTGAGCATGCCCGCCACATTGGCGCTTTCGCCGCTGCCGAGATTATAAAGGCGGTAGGCATCGGCGGGATTGAACCATAAGAGCCATGACAGCAGTTTTTCCGAGATGAAGCGTCCTTTATCGACAATCAGTCCGCCGAGCAAGGCGATGTCGTAAATCAATACGAGCAGCAGCCATGTGCCGATTGCCATGCCGGCGGCGCGCGCGCGTTCGCGGCTGATTGCGGAGATGAGGTAGCCGATGGCTAAAAATGCCATGCCGAGCGCGATGCTGCTTAGGCTCATGGAAAAATAGGGCTGCCAGAATGTCCATGTCCAAGCGATTTTTTCATGACTGAAGATGATGGCAAGGGCGGCGATGCTGTAGCTGATCAGCACCGCTACGATGAGTATCAAGCTTTGCCCGAGGTATTTGCCGAAGACGATTTGCCAGCGCGCCACGGGATAAGACAGCAGAAGCAGCATGGTGCCGTTTTCGATTTCGCCGACCAAACTGTCATAGGCGAGCAGCAGGGCGATAAGCGGCAGCAGGAAGATGTTGAGGCTTGCCAAGCTCACGATGATGATGGCGATGGGATTGGCTTTCACATTGCCGACCGGCGCGCTGCCCAAAAAGACGAGGCTGAGCGCAAAGAGGCTGAGCAGGCAGGTAATGGCTAAGACCCAGCGGTTGCGGATGCCGTCGGTAAATTCTTTGCCGGCAAGGCTGAGTAGGGCGTTCATTGGCTGGCTCCTATGTTTTGGGCGGCTGTTTCTGCTTCGCTCATCGGGGCGCGTTGCAGGAAAGCGGCGTATAAATCGTCTAGGGTGGGCGGCAATATGTCGATTTCGCGCGGTGTGAGAGCGGCAAAGAGTTCCGCCAATACGGCGGTTTTTTCGCTTTGCGAGACAAAGCGGCGCCATTGGCTGTCGCTGATTGCCTGCCACTGCGGCGGTAGTCGGCTGTTCGGCTCGGTATAGCAAATTAGCTGGGTCGGTAATTGCGCCTGTTCGCGCAGTTCGTAGAGATTGCCGTCCGCCATTTTGTGTCCGTGTTTCATGATGACGATGCGATCCACTTGCCCGACCAGTTCGGAGAGCGCATGGGTGGAGAGCAATATGCTCGCGCCTTTGCCGCGCAATTCTTGCAGCAGTTCGTAGAATTGCTGACGTGAGGCGGGATCGAGCCCTGTGGTGGGTTCGTCAAAAAAGAGGATTTGCGGATTGCCCAATAGGGCTTGCGCCAAAGCCAGACGTTGGCGCATGCCTTTGGAATAGGTGCCGACGCGGCGTTTGGCGGCATCGGCAATGCCTACCTGTTCCAGCAATGCCATATTGTCGCGTTTGGATAATCCTTTTAATTTACTGAAGAAATTTAGGGTTTCAATCGCATTGAGCGAGGGGTAGAGTGAAACGGTTTCGGGCAGATAGCCGATTTGGCGGCGCAGTGCGTAATCCTGCGGAGATTTGCCGTTGATGCGGATGTGTCCGGCACTGGGCTGGATGATGCCGAGCATCATTTTGATGAGGGTGGATTTACCCGCGCCGTTATGTCCGGCAAGGGCGATACACTCGCCTTGGGCGATGCGTAAATTAACCTGATTGACCGCGGTGAAACGGCGGAAGGTTTTACTGAGGTTTTCAATATCAATGCTGTGCATGGTTTGGTGGTGCTTGTGGAATGGTCATGAGGGGATAGGGGTCGCTGACGCCGCCCGGCAGCAGGCTGGGAAATTGCTGCTGCGCGTATTTGAGTAATTGGGCGGAGGGACTGTTAATCAGCAGTTTGGCAGAGGGCGCGCGCCATAGCACTTGATCCATCAAATTATTGGGTTTGTAGGGCGTGTCGGCAATGCCGTCGCCGTTTAAATCAAAGGCGCTGTGGTCGCTCCAATAATTGCCCTGTCCTTCGTGCTGCCACAGGACTTCGCGCGTGCCCACATACATGGCTTGGCTGCGGTTGTTGATAAAGGCATTGTTGGCGATATGGTTTTTTTCCGATCCGGCGGTGAAATGGATGCCGAGGAGGCTGTTTTCAAAGCGGTTGTAGAAAATCTCATTAAAATTTGCGTTGTAGATAAAAGTGGCTTTGTTGACGTCATCGACTTCATTGCCGATGATTTGCGCGTAATTGACGCTATTAAGCATTACGCCGTGTTCTTTCGCTTGCTTGATGCGGTTGTTGATGACGCGGATGCGGTTGGAAAACATCAGCACATAAGCACTTTCAACTTGTTCCGCATGATTGTCGCGGACTTCGCTGTCTTCGGTGTACATATAATGCACGGCAAAGCGCAGGTCGCGGAAATAATTGTTTTCAAATAGATTGTGTTTGCTGGCATTGGTGGCGATACCGTCGCGTCCGCCGCTGAAACGGTTGTGGCGGATAATGCTGTGGGGACTGCGCCATAAACTCACGCCGTCGCCGCGGCTCGCCATACGCGGTTCATTGCTGTTATTCACACGGTTATGCTCGACGATTGCCTGATTCGGACCCCAGACGTAAATGCCGAAGAGGTTGTTTTCTAAATTGTTGTGATGAATATGGGCATGATGGGCGATTTTGTCGAGAAAAATGCCGGAATCCATGGTTCTGAGTGTTTTGCCCGAATTGTGGATGTGCAAATGCGCCAGTTCGACCTGTTCGGCTTTGACCCAAATCACATGTCCTTTGCCATTGCCGATAATGCGGGAGACGCCGTTTTCCGCACCGATGATTTGGATGGGGCGCGTGATTTCGATATTGCCCTGATAATCGCCGGCGGCTAATAAGAGGCGGTCGCCGTCTTGGCTGTTATCGATAGCGGCTTGTAAATCTGCGCCGCTTGCTAGTGGAATATCGGCTGCCAAGGCGGGCAGAATAGAGAAAATGACGGCCGAAGCCATCATTTTCTTGAAGATAGAAAGCACTGTCTGCATTAAGAAGCGGCTTTCTTAGGTTTGACAAGCATGCGTCCGGACATTTCCATATGCAGAGCGTGGCAGAACCATTGGCAGTAGTACCAATAGACGCCGGGACGCGTGGCTTTGAAAGTGACGGAAGAGGTTTGCTGCGGTCCGACTTCCATAGCAATGCCGTGGTCGCCCAATGTGAAGCCATGCGTGAGGTCTTCAATCAGCTCTTTGTTGGTCACATAAACGGTGACTTCGTCGCCTTGCTCGACTTCAAAAGAATTCAAGCTGAATGCCGGCGCGGTCGCGGTCATATAGACGCGCACTTTGTTGCCGTCGCGGATAACGTGGGCGGATTCGTCCAGATTCACGCCGTCGGCTTCCGCCTGCTTACGTGCATCTTCCCAGTACGGGTCGTTTCTATCCCAAATGCTGATCGGATTGACTTTGGAGCGGTGGACGATAATCATATCGTGCGGCTCGGCAAAGCTCGGGCCGTCATGCACCAATTTCATGTGTTCGCCGGAAATATCGATCAATTGATCGTTTTCAGGCTTGAGCACGCCTACGTCTAAGAAGCGGTCTTTTGAGAATTTGTTCAGAGAGACTAGCCATTTGCCGTCCGCTTCTTTGGTTTCGCCCATCGAGCTGTGGTTATGACCCGGCTGATAATGCACATCGATTTTTTCGATAATCGGATCCACGTCTTCGCCTTTGTATTGGCGGATGGCTTTGTCGATGTTCCATTTCACCATTTGGCTGTCGATGAATAGGGTAGTGAAGGCATTGCCCTGACCGTCAAAGGCGGTATGCAAAGGTCCGAGACCCAATTCAGGCTGGGCGACAATCACGTCTTCTTCGGTGATTTTGTCGTCAAAGAAGTCGTCTAATTTACGCACGTCAAGCACGGTAACGGTCGGCGACAATTTGCCGTTTAAAATGATGTGAATACCGTCCGGTGCCGCATTACAGCCGTGCGGCGAACTGGGCACGGAAATATAGCGGGTGTAAGGGCTGCCGTGCGTGCCGTCCACGACTTTAACGCCGTTGATTTCTTCGTAATCGCCTTTTTCCAAAGCCTCTTCAATGCGTTTGACATTGAAGATAACCACCCAGTCGGTTGGGTTTGCCGACATCGCGCCGACGTCAAAGCCTTTTTCCGAGTTGTAGCAGGTAGAGAAGACGTATTTGCCTTGATAGTCGGTGTCGAGGTTATCAAGGTTGCCGTCCACACGCACTTGGTAGCGAATTTTCATGGTTTCCGCATCAAGGGCGGTCATCATTGTCCAGTAATCTTTTTCAGGCGTATCGCTGTCTAAGATGGTACCGTCATTGATGGTCGGCACGATGTGCTCGCCGTTGGCAAAGACCACTTCGGTTTTAGGAAAACGTTGCGGACGCAGACCGTGAATACCCTGTACGTTCGGGATTTCGGTGATTTTATCGGTTTTCATCACATCGCAGCGGATACGCGCCACGCGGGTATTGGCTTTATCGTTAACAAAGAGATATTTGCCGTCATAAGTGCCGTCTGTGAAAGACATATGCGGATGGTGCAAATCGCCGTTGAAATACACGCCGCCCTGATCTTTCAAAAACTCTTTGGTTTCAGGCAACATGCCTTCTTGCATGATTTTGATACTTTCATTGGTTTGCCCCCAACCGGTTGCGCTGCAACGGTTGAATACGGGAATGCGCAGCATTTCGCGCATTGAAGGCAGGCCTAATACGCGGACTTCGCCGGTCTGACCGCTGGAATTGAATACATAGTATTCGTCGAGCTCACCGGGATTGACATGAATGCTTTGTCCTTCATGCTTGCCTTCTTGAGCGAAAGCCTTAGGCAGTACCGCGCCGCCGGTGGCAACTACGCCGCCGGTAGCAGCCGCAGCACCTAAAAAGCCGCGACGCTTAAACTTCATTTTTTCTTCTGACATACTCTGTCTCCTTCATTAATTAACGAGGCATAATGAATGCGAACAACTCATTATACGGGATTGTGAACACCGACCGCCGCCTCGTTTTCGGCAAGTCGCTGGGCATTTCTTTTCGCTCGGGCTGCGTATTTCTGCTGCTTTTCGATTTCAAGCAGCAAGTGCATGCAGCGCTGTTTGTCGTGATACAGCACTTGGCAGTTCAAGCATTGGATACATTCGTTTTCATTGATATTGCCTTCGGGGAAAATCGCCTCCACCGGACATTCTTGAGCGCATTTTTGGCAGGGATTGCCGCATTCCTGATAGCGTTTGAGCCAATTGAAGAGGCGTAATTTGGCGGGAATCGCCAAAGCCGCGCCCAAAGGGCAGAGATAGCGGCAGTAGAAACGCTCGATAAATAAGCCGATTGCCAGCAAAATCAGGGCGAAAGCCACATAAGGCCAAGCGCGTTGGAATTTTAAAATAATCGATGTTTTAAAGGGTTCGACTTCTGACAAATGCTCCGCCAAGCCCAAATCATACAGAGAAAAACCGAATAATAATAAAAAGATGATGTATTTCAGCGCGGTCAGACGTTCATGCACACGGAAAGGAAATTTGATTTGTTTGACGCCGAATTTTTTCGCGACGGCATTAGTCAGCTCCTGCAAAGCGCCGAAAGGACAGAGCCAGCCGCAGAAAGCGCCGCGATTCCATAGCAAAGCACCGAAAGCCGTCGCGCACCAGAGCATAAAAATCATCGGATCCATGAGGAAATACGACCAATCAAAGCCCGAAATTAAAGAATTGGTAAACGTCAGCACATTGACCACCGATAATTGCGCACCCAAATAGCCGCCGATCCAGAATAAAGTAAAGCAGAGATAGGCAATGCGCAGCCTCTTGTAGAAAACTTGATGTTGGGCAAACCAATCTTGGAACATAAAGATAGCAATCAGCAAGACTAAAGCCGTGCTCAATATGGCGATATGTACGGTTTTGCGCTGCCAAGCATCGCGGGCGATTTTAGCTTGAATACTCTCTTGCTGAACGGAAGCCGTATTTTGCGCCGCTGATACTTCAGTCTTTTCCGCGCTGTTTTCCGCAGCGGCGGGCGGTGGTGCCACATAATCGGGATTGGCGCGTTTTGACAATAAATGCTCGGGCAGACGGTAAGGCAGATTGAAAGAAATGAATTCCTTGCTGGTCGCCCCTGTGGCGCGGTTGGATAAAAGCGTCAAATTCCAATGGTTTAAAGGATTGAATTGATTGTCTTCCGTCACGGTAAACAAGGCGATTTCCTTAAATTTCGGCGCGCCCGCCACCATGATATCGCCGACGCGGCGGTGATTGCGGTCGCGGAAATGGAAACCGGCGCCGTCTTGTTCGACCTTAATGCGGTCAAAAATCCCGCCGCGCACATAGCCCGAACCTTTGAAGGAATACAAACCCTCGCCCGCCACCAAAATCAAAGACTCGTTTTCTTTCAAGCGGCTGCTGGCTTGCTGATACAGCGCATCGCCCAATAAAACCTTGCCGAGCGCCGGATGGCTGACCAATGCGGTGTATAAATCGATATAGGTATCTTCAGGATTATCGGACTCGCTGATGCCTGCCGCCTGCGTTTTGCCCGCATCGCTAAAGGCTTGATTAACCTGCCCTACGCTTAAATGCAAATGCGCGATTTCGCCTTTGGCAATCATCTCCTGCCAATTGGCAGCGGTTGCCGCCTCTGCATTGATATCAAATAAAAATTCCGGCACCGCCGCCGTTTGCGGACTGCTTTGCGCCTCATTCTGCAATTGGGCGGCAAGGGATTGCACGGCGCGGGCAATGGTTTCATTGATCACCATCACGGTAACCGTCGCTCCAGAAATGACCTCGGGCACGGGAATATCGCGCTGACTGATGAAATTCCGACCGCTGTATTGCTTCATGAAATCATTGATTTTTTGCTCAGGGATGCCGATGAGGACAATCGGCTCGGAATGCTTGACCAGTTTGACCGCACGAATCACAAATTCCTTGTCCACGCCGATTAAAATCCGAATCGGTTTGCCGGAATAGCCGCCGCTGTTGACATAATCGGAATTTAAAAACACATAGCCTAAGACTTCCTGCCCTTTCAAAACCGGCACTTGATGAGGATTTTTCTGCACCTCGCCGTAGCCCTCCGCCTCGGGGAAAAACTCGGTGGCCGGTACGGTGGCGATAAATTCTTCTAAGGTGGATAAATTGGATAAATAGGCCTTCTGCTCCGCCATATCGGCATGGCTGAGCGAAAAAAGGTTGAGTAAAATCACAATCAATACGCAGAACAATGTTTTCATGATGATTTGGAATCGTAATAAATTTTGCCGAATTGTAAGCTTTCGCCCATGTTTTGTACTTGATATGCATCAAGCGCTTAATAAAATTTTTATAATATTCAACAGAGAAACAAAATACTCAAGCACGCCATTATTGCTTGAGATATTTGCCGATCACTTGCGCCATCGTCTTATGCTTGACCTGCGAGGTAAAAACTTCCAAACGCTCGCGTTCAGGTGAGAGCAAATACGTCAAACTGCTATGATAAACGCCATAGCCCAAAGGCAGATCAGGCGGCGCAACCTCTTGCCCCTGATGTTTATAGCCGAAAGTGGCGCCATAAGCAGAGGCCATTGCCTTCAAACTCTCATAGTCGGCGGTTAATCCCAAGATGCGTTTGTCAAAATAACCCACGTATTGCTGCAAGCGCTGCAAATCATCATTATTCGGATCAATGCTGACAAAAATCACCTGCAATTTTTCGGGATGCTCTAGCAATTTCAAGGTTTGCGCTATTTCATATAATACCGTCGGGCAAATATCCGGACAGGAAGTGAAGCCGAAAGTCAGCAAAATATATTGTCCTTTAAAATCACTATCGCTGACCTCTCCTGCATGACCTTGCAAATTAAATTGATAAGGCGAGGCAAAAATAGGCTGATTTATAAAAAACAAGAAACACAATAACAAATATTTTTTCACCGCAAACTCCATAAGCAACAAATACAAATACAAACGATTGCGATTAGATTTTGAACAACCGCAGACGTATTAAGGAATCTTAGCTTAAAATACTTCTTAAGGTAAGGTGATTAATTAAATTCATTTAGAATATTTTGTTATTTTTATTTTCACGACTTAAAAAATATTAATATAGCCGAAGAGTTTAAAAAGAGTGACAGCTTCGCCTCTCTTTTCCATACTCTCTACCGTCTGCAATTTGCCACTTGTATCAGTTTTCAATTCTTCGACGATATGACAGATAATTAATATCAACATAATCCTACATCGCATCGTTAGCTAAGCATAAAAAACGCCCTACCGCTAAGACAGGGCATTTTTAAGCGCTAAACTTTACGTCCGCGCCAAGACCGTTTTAACCGATTCGGCAAAATATCGAATCATGTCATCATTGCGCAAACCGGCAAGGTTAATCCGCCCGGTGCCGACCATATAAATGGCGAATTCTTCACGCAAGATCTGCACTCGCTCCGCACCCAACGGCAGCAATGAAAACATGCCGTGATGACGGGTAATGAAAGACCAGTCGCGACCGCCGGCATCCGCCATTGCCGCCTGCAATTTCTCACGCCGACTGCGGATAAAGCCGCACATATCGGCAAGCTCCTGTTCCCAATCGGCTTTCAAAGCGGCGTCGTTTAAAATCGTCGCCACAATTGCCGCTGGATGGTCGGGACTCATGGAGACAGTGGTACGGGTAGCGGCATTGACCTGCGTTTGCAAAGCACTCACTTGCTCGGCATTTTCCGCCACGCTGATAATCACGCCGCTGCGATCGCGGTACAAACCGAAATTCTTCGAGCAAGACACCGCAATCAAAGCCTGCGGCACGTTTTTAACCACATGGCGTACGCCCCAGGCATCGTCCTCCAAATTCTCGCCCAAACCTAAATAGGCAAAATCAATAATCGGCACAAAGCCTTTTTCATTAGCCAATTGCGCGATTTTTTCCCAATCTTCGCGACTAAAATCCGCACCGCTGGGATTATGGCAGCAGCCGTGCAATAAGACGCAATCCTTGTCGCCCAATTGCGCCAGAGCGGCAAACACCTTATCGCGCGCCACTTCGCAGGTTTCGGGATCCAGATAAGGATAGCGGTCAAATTTCACGCCCGCCGCCGTAAATACCGCCATATGATTACCCCAAGTCGGGTCAGGAATCCACAAAGTCGCCTCAGGCTGCACGGCGGCAATCACTTCGCCGATGACGCGCAAAGCGCCCGTGCCGCCGGTGGATTGGTTCACGCGCATGCGCGCGCCGTCAAAAGCATCGCCTAAAACCAATTTACCCATCGCGGCATTGAACTCGGGATTACCCGACAGCGGCTGATATTTCTTTGTGCTTTGGCTTTCCCATACGCGTTGTTCTGCCGCTTTTACGGCGCGCATGACCGGCGTATTGCCCTGCTCGTCAATAAAAATCCCCACCCCGACATCAATCTTGTGGCTGCGCGCATCATCGCGGCACAACTGAGAAAGACGCAAAATAGGATCGTCTGGCAATTGCTGAATTTCACGAAACATGTTTTTTACTCCGTTTGATTTTGGGATAAGGATTTTGCTGCACGCGCAGAAGCTGCGTGCGGCTCAGTATATCAATAAGACTGCGTTTTTGCGGAGAAAGATACGCGCTACCATAGATAAGCGGCAGCGGCAGCAATAGCGCCGCATACAGCGTGCCGCGTTGCTCGATAGTCAGGACTGCCGACAGCCACAGCAGCGTAAAAGGCGCAAGTGCCAAACCTAGGGCAATCGCCCACCGCCACAGCACCCGCCCGAAAGCCGGCGCATGCCCACTGCCGTCGCTTAAGACCAATTTCCATGCGCGCATGCCCAACGTCTGCCCTTGGCGCGAGCAGAAATAAGCGTAAAATCCGCCCCATAAAGCCAGCATTGCCAGACGCAACAGCTGCAATTTCCAACCTTCGCGAATCGGCTGCGCCGCATTCAACGCAAAAGCGACGAAGCCCAAGGCAACCAAACAGCCTACAATCAATAAGCCGTCATAAACCATGGCGGAAAAAATGCGCAGCATACCTGCCGGTTCGCCGATAAGTTTTGCGCTGTTGCCGATAGGCGCTGTCGTCTGTTCTGTTTTCACTGCCGTTTCGCCGCTAAAAACACTTATCCTAGCATATTTATTCCGACATGCCGCCCTGTGGTAGAAAAACAAGTTACTCAGATTAACTGTTGTAAAAAAACTACTTCATCGCATCAAAGACTAGTCGGCAGCGAAAAAAAAAGTTACACTACGCAAGTTTTTTGCATTCAAATTATAGGGAAATCTATGGCATTGCGCACTTCTCGTTGCATTCTCACAATAGCCGTTTTAGGGACTTTACTCACTGTTGCTCAAGCACAACAAATTGACGCGACTGAGGATAGTATTTTTGACGAGGCGCCGCCAAGTCTGGCGGATAATCTGCCGCCGGATGCCAATCCGGAAGACATCTTAAACGCTCAAACTATTGAAGCGGAGACAGTCGTCCCTGCACAACCCAGCATCCGCAGCGAGATGATGCCCTTCAACAGCCGCCGCATTCATCTGATGGAAGCCTTGCAACAGCCGCTTAGCAGCGTATCTATCAATCACAATGCCGTAAAGCTCAATCAGCCGCAACTGGTGGCCGAATTTTACCGGCGCGAGCAATTCCCGACCATTTGGACGCATGAAACCGTTCCCAATCCGATTATCGCGCAATTGCAGGAAGCGATTAAGGCATCCGCAGATGATGCCTTAAACCCTAATCGGTATCACGCAAACATTATCAATTATTTACAAGCCGGCACACATTATCAGGACATCACCGCTCTAGAGATTTTGCTCACCGATGCTTGGTTGTCCTTAGTCTATGATTTGGCCAACGGCATCGTGGATGCGAAAAAAATCGACCGCACATGGAATGCGCCCAAAGTCAGCCATGAGCAATTAGCCGCTTGGTTGGCAGAAGGCATCAATGCGCAAGACGTACTGAGCCCGATTCAGGCAATCAATGCACAAGATACCGCCTATCAAGCGCTCAAACAGCAATACATACTCAACCGCGATCAGCAGCTCAAAACCGATGATTTGGTCATCAATATGGAGCGTATTCGCTGGATGGCGCAGGATTGGCATGAGCAGCGCTACATTTTCGTCAATATTCCTTCTTATGAAGTCACCGTCGTTGAAAACGATAAAAACATCTATCAAACCAAAGCGGTTGTCGGACGCAAAGACCGTGCAACCCCGCGCTTTGTCGATCGTATGCGCCATGTGGTCATGAGTCCGACATGGACAGTGCCGCCCACCATTATGCGCAAAGACAAACTGCCGCAACTTATCCGCAATCCCGCCGCCTTTAACGGCAGCTACGAAGCCATTTCGCCCGGCGGCAAAGTCGTCAGACCCAGCGATGTGAATTGGAGCAGCGCCGGCACCAGTTACCGCCTGCGGCAGAAACCGGGCGGTCAAAACGCCTTAGGACGCGTCAAATTCCTCTTCCCTAACGAACATGCCATCTATCTGCACGACACCCCAAGCAAAGGCTTGTTCGGCAGAAGCAATCGTGCGCTCAGTTCCGGCTGTATTCGTCTGCAAGATCCCATGGATTTTGCCAACCTGCTCTTAAAGGGCAGTTCATGGACGCCCGAGAAAATCAAAACCGCCAGTAATCAAAGCAAAGAGCAATGGGCGAATCTACAAAAGCAAACCCCTGTATATTTAGTCTATTGGACGACTTGGGCAGATCCGAGCGGTAATATTCGCAGCGCAAAAGACGTGTATGAACTTGACGCGAAGCTCACAAATGCCTATAAAAAGGCGCTGGTAAATTAATCAAAGAGAACAATATGACCCCATTTAGTCCTAAAAACAGCTACAGCTACGAAGAACTCATCGAATGCGCCAAAGGCAATCTGTTCGGTGCAGGCAATGCCCAATTGCCGCTGCCGAATATGCTGATGATCGACCGCATCGTCAGCATTACCGCCGACGGCGGCAAATACGGCAAAGGCGAAATCATCGCCGAATTGGATATCCGCCCCGATTTATGGTTTTTTGCCTGTCATTTTGAAGGCGATCCCGTTATGCCGGGCTGTCTCGGCTTAGACGCCATGTGGCAATTGGTCGGCTTTTTCTTGGGTTGGTCCGGCGGCAAAGGGCGCGGACGCGCACTGGGCTGCGGCGAAGTCAAATTTGTCGATCAGGTGTTGCCGAGCAATAAAAAAGTCACTTATCGTATTGATATGAAACGCGTCATTATGCGCAAACTGGTGCTCGGTATTGCCGATGCCACCTTAAGCGTGGATGGCAAGGAAATCTACCAAGGCACTGATCTGCGAGTGGGATTATTCACCAACGAAGAACAGCAGCCTTAATCATTAAGGAGAATCATGAAGAGAGTCGTCATCACCGGCATGGGCATTGTGTCCAGCCTAGGCAATAACATCAAAGAAGTGTTGGATTCATTGCAACATTTGAAATCCGGCATCCGCTTTTGCGAGACCTACCGCGAATTAGGTCTGCGTTCGCAAGTACATGGCAATATTAAAAATCTGGATTTCAAAGAGTTTATCGACCGCAAAGCCCTGCGCTTTATGAGCAGCGCCGCCGCCTATTGCTACATCGCTATGCAGCAGGCTATCGAGCAAGCCAAGCTGACAAAAGCCCATATTTCTCATCCGCGCACCGGCTTAGTCGTCGGCAGCGGCGGTGCGGCGGCATCAGTGCAAGTCGAAGCGGCGGACATTCTACGCAACAGCGGCGTCAAACGTATCGGTCCTTATGCCGTGACCAAAGTTATGGGCTCGACCACTTCCGCCTGCTTAGCCACGCCTTTTGAAATCAAGGGCGTCAACTATTCCATGAGCAGCGCCTGCTCAACTAGCGCGCACTGCATCGGCCATGCGGCGGAACTGATTCAAATGGGCAAGCAAGATATTGTTTTTGCCGGCGGCGGCGAAGAAGAACATTGGGCCATGACTTCCCTGTTTGATGCCATGGGTGCGCTTTCCAGCAAATACAACGATTCCCCCGAACTCGCCTCGCGCGCCTACGATGCCGATCGCGACGGTTTTGTCATCTCAGGCGGCGGCAGTATTTTAGTGCTTGAAGAATACGAACACGCCAAAGCGCGCGGTGCGGAAATCCTCGCCGAAGTCACCGGCTACGGTGCGACCTCCGACGGCTACGACATGGTTGCCCCCTCCGGCGAAGGCGCGGTACGCTGCATGCAAATGGCACTCGAAACCCATAAAGGCACAGTGGACTATATCAATGCGCACGGCACATCCACACCCGTCGGCGATATGCGCGAACTAGAAGCGATTAAAGAAACCTTCAAAAACCAAGATATTCCGCTAATCAGCTCGACCAAATCCCTTTCAGGACATGCCCTAGGCGCAGCAGGAGCGAACGAAACCATTTACAGCCTGCTGATGATGTTAAATGACTTCGTTACCGCCTCGGCGAATATCTTCACGCTTGACGAAGCGGCGGACAAACTGCCGATTGTGCGCGAAAACATTCATAAAACCCTTAATGTCGTCATGAGCAACAGCTTTGGCTTCGGCGGCACTAATGCAACCTTGATTTTGAGCCGTGTTTAAAAAAATCATTCTCCTTATCTGCTTGGGCGCAATCGGCGCCCAAGCACAGCAGACCAGCTATGATAGCTACGGACGCTTAATGACCGATTACGAACAAGTCCAACGCGACCGTGAAGCCGGCGTTTTACAACGCGGCGGCTACGATCCGCACGCTGCCGCCGTGGGCGCCGCGCAAAGACAGGCACGCGCAGGCAATGCACCTACCATTGGCAACAGCAACACCCCCAATCAAAACGGCATATCCGACCGCAGCATCTACCGCTGCAAAAACCAAGGTCGCGACGTCTATGTCGATGAAGACGGCAAACGCAAATTCAGCCAATGCCAACTCATCCGCCGAGGCAAAGCCGAAGAAGAATTCGTCGCACAGCAAGCCCCGACTCAGGCCGACCCTAGCCGCGCCGATGCGCAAACCCATCTCGTACCTTCTGCTTACGCAAGCACGCAAGCCCCTGCCGAGGAAGCGGCATTCAGCCAAGCCGAAGTCCATATCCCTACGATTAACGCGCAAGGCAGCGGCAATCTGCCTTGCAGCGGTGCAATCCTGTACAAAGGCAGCACCTATATTTTCAGCGAACACGAACCCTGCCCGATTCCGGCAGACGTATTTAATCAACGCCGCCCCATTGAAGCAGAACCCAATTACTACTTGGAATAAACATGCAATTACACGAACGCCCCAAACTCGTTCCGCCCGACGGGCATAACAAAGTCTTACTGCATTCCTGCTGCGCGCCCTGTTCGGGCGAAGTCATGGAAGCCATGCTCGCCAGCGGCATCGATTACACCATTTTTTTCTACAACCCCAACATTCATCCGCGCAAAGAATACAATCTGCGCAAAGATGAAAACATCGCCTTCGCGGAAAAATTCAACATCCCCTTTATTGACTGCGACTACGACAGCGACAACTGGTTTGCCCGCGCCAAAGGCATGGAATGGGATCCCGAACGCGGCGCGCGTTGCAGCATGTGCTTTGACATGCGTTTTGAGCGCACCGCCTTATATGCGCATGAAAACGGCTTTCCCGTCATCACCAGTTCTTTAGGCATCAGCCGCTGGAAAAACATGCAGCAAATTAATGAAAGCGGTATTCGTGCGGCAGCCCCCTACCCTGACGTGCAATATTGGACCTTCAACTGGCGCAAAGGCGGCGGCAGCCAACGCATGATAGAAATCAGCAAACGCGAAAAATTCTATATGCAGGAATACTGCGGTTGCGTATATTCCCTGCGCGACACCAATGCGTGGCGTATCAGCAAAGGACGCGAAAAAATCAAAATCGGCGTCATGTATTACGGCGAAGACGATACGCCTGAACAAGCCTAAGCGGCGGCATACGGCGCCGCCTTCTCAATCCAAGAGGCTTTATTTTTAGCCCGCAATGATGCAAAATACCGCGTTTGTTTTTAAAATCAGCATAAAAACAAAGTGATAAAAAGGCTTTGTTGAATCTATCGAAGGGAGTAATGCTATGAATATTGACAGTATTTTGAAATTAATTGAAGAAGAAGAGGTTCGCTTTGTCGATCTGCGCTTTACCGATACGCGCGGCAAAGAACACCACATCAGCAGCCCCGCCTCCAGTATCGACGAAGATTTTTTTGAAGAAGGCAGAATGTTTGACGGCTCTTCTT
The DNA here is from genome assembly GCF_900460215.1 of Suttonella indologenes. Classification (NCBI taxonomy): domain Bacteria; kingdom Pseudomonadati; phylum Pseudomonadota; class Gammaproteobacteria; order Cardiobacteriales; family Cardiobacteriaceae; genus Suttonella; species Suttonella indologenes. Next base: position 262,146 of record NZ_UHIA01000004.1, on the reverse strand, counting down.
TTGCCGGTTGGAAAGGCATCCACAACTCGGACATGATTTTGATGCCCGACCCTGCCACCGCCTACATCGACCCCTTCTATCAGCATAAAACCCTCGTCATCACCTGCGATGTCATCGAACCCGATACTATGCAGGGCTATGCCCGCGATCCGCGCTCCACCGCCCGCCGTGCCGAAGCCTATCTGCAATCCTTAGGCATTGCCGATACCGCCCTTTTCGGACCCGAAAACGAATTTTTCGTCTTTGACGAAATGAAATTCAGCAGTGCCGCACATAAAGTCATGTTTGAAATCATCACCGAAGAAGGCTATTGGAACGGTGAAAAAGACTATGACACCGGTAATAGCGGGCATCGTCCCAGACAGAAAGGCGGCTATCTGCCGGTAGCGCCGGTGGATTCGCTGCAAGATTTGCGCGCGGAAATGTGCGAACTCTTGGAGCAAGTGGGACAAAGCGTGGAAGTGCAGCATCATGAAGTCGCCACGGGGCAATGCGAAATCGGTGTGCGTTTCAACACCTTAGTACGCAAAGCCGATGAAGTTCAGCAGTTGAAATACATTATTCACAACACCGCTCATGCCGCCGGCAAAACCGCGACCTTTATGCCCAAGCCCATCGTCGGCGATAATGGCTCGGGCATGCATGTGCATATGTCTTTGGTCAAAGACGGCAAGAATCTCTTTAGCGGCGACGGCTACGGCGGCTTATCCGACATGGCGCTTTACTACATCGGCGGCATCATCAAACATGCCCGTGCCTTGAATGCCTTTACTAATCCTTCAACCAACAGCTACAAACGTTTGGTGCCGCATTTTGAAGCGCCGGTAATGTTGGCTTATTCGGCGCGCAACCGCTCGGCTTCGGTGCGCATTCCTTATATTACCAATCCTAAGGCGCGCCGCATTGAAGTGCGTTTCCCCGATTCCAGCGCCAATCCCTATTTGGCATTCGCCGCCCTGCTGATGGCAGGCTTAGACGGCATCAAAAATAAAATCCACCCCGGCGAAGCGATGGATAAGGATTTATATGATTTACCGCCGGAAGAAGCGGCAAACATTCCGCAAGTGGCGTTTTCATTAGAACAAGCCTTGGACGCGCTGGAAGCCGACTGCGATTTCTTAAAACAAGGCGGCGTATTTAACGACGATTTACTTGAAGGCTATATTGCCCTCAAACGAGAAGAAGTGGCGAAAATGCGTTTGCAAGTCCATCCTTTGGAATTCGAACTGTACTACAGTTGCTAATACAAAGTTGCTAATACAAAATTGAAGCGGCAAGATCAAATTGCCGCTTTTTTTATCTTCATCTCTCGCTAAAATCCTTAAATGCCGTCGTCGTCGATGACGACAGGATTGTTTTTTATCCGACTTTGCAATAAGGCGGAGTAGCGGGCGATGCTGTCGCGGGTGTTTTGCACGAGGTTTTCGGCGAAATCCGCCACGTTCTCCGCTTCGTCGCGTTCCATCACGGCTTCAATCAGCATGGGCAGATTCATGCCGCTGATGATTTCGCAGTCGGGGCGTTCGTTGGCAATCAATGCGGCTTGGCGGAAGGGGGTGCCGCCCATGATGTCGGTAAAAATCAATATCGGCTTGTCTTGGCAGGCGGCGACGATGTTTCGCAGGGATTGGGCAAGACTTTCGCTGCTCATGCCTTCGGGGAAGTTGAGGCTGTGGCAGGCGTTAACTTCACCTGCCAAGAGTTTGAGTCCTGACAGAAGACCGTCGGCGATTTGTCCGTGCCCGCAGATGATGAGATGTATCATTTTGCTTCCTTATTAATCTGTTTTCATTCGGAACAAGGCGTAATGCCCTGCCCCGATTTACCGAAAAAGCACAGGCGGCGCTTGGCGCCGCCTGTCTATTGTCGCTTAATTGCCCCAAGGTTTGCCGAATAAATTGCCGCGTTCCATTAAGACGGCAGGGTCGATGATTTCCCAGCCGAACATGGTTTTCAGCAGCACCGGCAACAAGGTGCAAACTAAACCGAAGACAACGGTCATGATGACCAATTTCAGCGGTGAGCTGCCTTTTTTAATCCGCCACAAAATGAAGAGCGTCCATAAGAGCGGCAGCAATGCCGGCATGATTTTATCGACCAAATCGCCTTGCAGGGTGTAGACAAAGGTGGCGTCGCCGGCTTTGCGTACCAGTTGCAGACCTGATTCCAAGCGGACATAGCTGGCGGTCATCGCGCCGATTACCATCAAACCGACGATTGAGGCGGCATGCGCCAGTTTTTTGGTTTGGTCTTTGAGGTTTTTAATCGCCGATACGCCCATTTTGTAGCCGTAGCTTGCCAAGCCGAAGCGCAGGGAGAAATGCACGACGTTAAACAGCACAAAGAAGAAGATCGGCCCCAGCCACGAACCTTGCAAGGAGAAGGAAGCACCGATGCCGCCGCAGATAGAGAGCAGGGTCAGCCAGAATACGGCGTCGCCGATGCCGCCGCCCGGCCCCATGGTGGAGACTTTAATCGCGCGGATGGTGTCGATGCGTTCTTTGGCTTCTTCCATTGCCAGCACCAGTCCCGAGATGAAGGTCACCAAGAGCGGATGGGTGTTGAAAAATTCCAAGTGCATTGCCATAGATTTTTTCAGGTCGTTTTCGTTTTTGTGGATTTTGCGCAGCGAGGGCAAGATGCTGTATAGCCAGCCGTTTGCCTGCATGCGTTCGTAGTTGAAGGAGGCTTGCAGGAAGAGCGAGCGCCAAGCCATGCGGCGCAGGTCTTTCGGGGTAATGACTTTAGGTGCGCTTAAATCTTCATAAGCACCGCTGACGATTTCTTTTTGATGTTCACTCATTTTAGATACCCTCTTCATAATCTTCGGATTTATCGGCTTTGGCGCTGCCTTGCGGCACGGCTTCGCGCAGATAGTATTCAATCAGGGCAAATGCCACGCCGACTAAGGCAATCGCCAGCAGCGGTTGTTGGAAATAGGCGGCGAGCAAAAAGCCCATGAGGAAGTAGGCGATGTATTGGCGTTGTAACATGATGTTAAGCAGGATGCCGAAGCCGATTGCCGGCATCAGTCCGCCCGCCATTTGCAGTCCGTCGGTAATCCATTTCGGAATCAGGCTGACTAAGCCGCGTGCGGCTTCCGCGCCGAAGTAAATCGCTGCAAAGGCGATGAAGAAGTAGAAGACGAATAAGATGCTCATGCCGAGATAGTTCAGATTGGCAATGCCTTTGAAATTCAGGGTTTGCGCATATTTATCCGCGGTGCTCATCAGCGGCGAGAAGGCGGTGAATAAGAAGGTGATGCACATTTGCACGAATACCGCCGCCGGTATCGCGACCACAATCGCCTGTTCGGCGGTTTGTCCTGTGGCAATCACAAAGGCGGTGCCGATGATGCCGCCCAGCACCACGTTCGGCGGCTGCGCGCCTGCCAGCGGCACCAAGCCCATCCACATCAGCTCGAAGCTCGCTCCTGCGACCAAGCCCGCCTGCGGATTACCTAAGAGCAAGCCGACAATCGGACCGGCGATAATCGGGCGGTGGATATGGGTAAGCACGTTAAAGAGGTCAATCCCTGCAATCCCTGCAAAGATGGCGACCGCCAAAGCCTGCCAAAGGCTGAATTGGGCAATGATTTCTGTGGCTTCCATGGTTTACTCCGTTTCAAGCAGTTGAAGAATCGGCACTTTTTTATCATCGGGCGTGCCTTGTGCGGTACAGGGAACGCCTTTTGCTTCCAGCGCCTTAAAGCAGCGGACATCGTCTTCGGTGACGGAAATCACTTTCGAGACTTGCCGCTTGCCTTCGGCAAAGTGCAGGTTGCCGACGTTGATTTTGTCAATCGGCACGCCACCTTCTACCAATTTCAATGCGGCTTGCGGATCACGCACAACCAGAAAAATTTTCTGTCTGTCCGCCGCTTTGTGAATCACATCAATGGTTTTCTGCAGGCTGAAGAAACGCGATTCCGCACCGCCCGCAATCGCCATTTCCATCAGGGCTTGCTGGGTTTCGTCATTCGCCAGCTCGTCATCGGCGACGAGAACCAAATTCGCGCCCAGCCAATTTGTCCACGTCATCCCGACCTGCCCGTGAATCAGGCGGTTATCGATGCGCGTCAATAAAATATTAGGCATATCTCTCTCCTTTTTTATGATGTCGAATAAGGGTATAGGCGAACGCCTTTCACCACGCGGTTCACTTGTCCGCTGGGGTTGGGATTATCGGGGGAAATGCGGCGTTCAATCGCGGCACGCAGACCGAGCAATTGCGCGTATTGCACCGCCAAGACCGCCAGATAGTCGTCGCTGAAGCTGTCGCCTGCCGCCGCATAGGGTAGCGCAATGACGCTCGGATGCGCCGCAATATCCTCAAAACGCGCAAAAAATTCCGCACTTGCCGGCACGACGATTGCCGCCGCGCTGCCGTCATTGGCTAATTCGCGGATGATGTCGGCGTCAAATTGTTGGGTATAGGCATGATTGCTCGGCAGAACCATAACCGCCGTTTGCGCATTAATTAGGGATTTCGGTCCGTGTCGGAAGCCGAGCGAGGTTTCCGCCATGGTGGGAATCGCGCCCGCGGTCATTTCCAAAATTTTCAGCGCACATTCGCGTGCCGCGCCGTAAAGCGCACTACTGCCTAAGAAAATCAGACGCTGCGCTTGTAGCAAGGTGTCCGCCGTCGCGCTGTGATAAAACTGACGGTTAATCTGCTGCGAAGCCTCGGCAAGCGCGCTAAAGTCCGATGCCGCCAATCCGAGGGCTTGGCGGCATAAGGCGGCGGTGTAGAGCGTCATGGTAGAAAAGCTGGATGTCATGACAAAGCTGGCGTCATGGGTTTGCGGCGGCATCAGCAAACTATAGGTGCGTCCGTCCAGCGCCAATTGTCCCTGTGCATTGCAAGTTACCGCATAAGGCTGCATTTTTGGCGCGACAATCGCCAGTTTTTCAATACTGTCCACACTTTCCGGCGAATTGCCCGAACGCGCAAAGGTAAAGAAAATTCCTTCGGCATGACGCGGCAGACGGTCGGCAGGTTGGGCGACAAAATCGGTGCTGGCAATCGCTTGGCAATGCGCGGCGGCAAGCGGCGCAATCAAGGGCGCGACAATATCGCCGACATAGGCGGAAGTGCCGGCGCCGCTAAAGATGACCGTCGCCTGCGGATTGTTCAGCGCAGCGGCAAGCGGCTGCAATGCGGCTTGATCATGCTGTAATAATTGGGGAATTTCCAACCAAGCCTGTGCCTGTCCGCTGATTTCCCGTGCGGTGGCTTGCGCGCCCTGCGCCTGAAAATAAGCAATATCTTTGTCTGCAATCATGCGCCTGCTCCGTCTGTGGCTGAATAATAGGGCTCGAGAGCAAAGCGGATATGCTGCTCAATCAAATTGGCGGCACTGAAGGCTTCGCCGTGATTGTGGCAGACTTCTACCGCCTGCGGCAGATATTGATGCAAAACGCCGTAAGGCAGCTCGGCTTGGTCAAAGGCTTGATGGAATTTGGCAATTTCTGCCTGCACCGCCGCCTGCGGCCAGTAATAACGCATACGATCGGACAGACTGTAAACGCGCAGCAATGCCTGCTGCTGCGCATCGCCGTGATAATATTTCTGCCAACGCGAAGGCTCGGCCAGCATCGTGGCTTCCATGACCGCCGCCACATCGGCAGCCGCATCGGGATAAACCGCCAGCAAGGCGCGGTTAAGCGCATACAGGGCTTCGCGATAAGCGAAAGTCAGCGCCGGTCCGACTTTTAAAATCGCAAAATGATCGCGCACCAATTGGGCGAGATGATGGCGGCTTTGGTAATCGGTGGAATGCGCTTCAAAAACCGCATGGGGGAAAGTCTCCGCCAAAGCCACCAATTCGCGCGCTTTTTCAGGTACATAATCCACCACTTGCAGATGATCGAATTCCACACCGGGCTGCACCACCAAGCCGATAACGCGCGGCCAAACCGCGCTTAAACCTTCCTGTGCAAAGACTTCCTGATGCACCGCCAAGGTTTTTGCCGCAGCAGCGGCGGAAGTCGGCGTAATGCCCTCGATATCTTCCTGCGCACCGCCCGGCACCGGCACTTCCGTGCCCACGATATAGACAATATCCTGATTCGGCGCGGCGGCTTCGGCAATTTTGCACAAACGCGCGGCACGGGTGGCAACGGTCAAATCGTCCAACGGCACAGGGTCGTCGGCGCAGCTCATACTGCAATCCAAATGGATTTTCTGAAAACCTGCCGCCGCGTATTGGCGCAGCAATTCTTCCGCCTTGTGCATCGCTTCTGCCGCCGTTTCGTGCTGCCAAGCATTCGGCCCGAGATGGTCGCCGCCAAAAACCAGTTTTTCCAAAGGAAAACCGCAGTCGGCAATCAATTGCCGCGTTTGGGCGATAAATTGCGCAGGGGTCAAACCCGTATAACCGCCGAATTGATCGACTTGATTGGATGTGGATTCGATTAAGAGAACGGCATCATGGGCTTTAGCGGAGGCAGCGGCAGCGCGCAACACCGCCGGCAAAGCACTACATACGGAAGTGATGCCGCCTTTGCCGCTCCGCTTATGCTCGGCGACGCGCTCGGCTAAAAGATGTGGCTTCACAAATACTCCTTTCTGCTTTAGCAGGTCATGTTTCAACACACAGAGCGACACATAAAGCGTCGCTCTACGTGTTGCCCTGAATTGGAAGAGGTTACACCTCTCCCACAAGATTATCCTCCCTAAAGGGTTTCAACCAGTAAGGAAATTTTGATGAAATCAGCAGCGGCAACATCATGCGGCGTTTTCATCACAATCGGCATCATGCGGCGCGACTTTGTTAAAAAACCTTTAGGTTTTGAATTATAGTCTTGTCAATATACAAATACAAACAGAAATGCTCAAAAAATTTTCTATTTTCTGCAAAAACAAACAAATCAAAGTATTAGCGGCGATAAGAAAAAAGAATTAGCGCTATTTTTTTATCTTTTCCTTGAAGCCGATGATTACAAAGCGTAAACTTTTTCAGGCGGCAAAATCGCCTTCCAACAATGGCGCGATCCGCAAGACAAGCAATGGATAAAAATCGAATATTTCTACCAAAGCACCGAGCAGCTGCGCCAAGCGCAAGCGCTTAGCGACAGCAATCCGCCGCAGCGCGTCACTTTGGAAATCGCCAACTGCCCTGTGAATACGCAAGGCTTCTGCGCCTTAGAAGATTTCAAACAAGCCATGCGCAAGGCTTTGCAATAATCTTCCCATAGAAAAAACCGCCGCTATAGTCTCTTCAGATTAAAATGATATGCCTTAACACAACATATTGAAATATTTTTCAATATGTTGAAAATTTTTATTGTCTCATTTTAATCTGAAGAAACTATAAATAGCGGCGGTTCTCATTTGTCGATGAGGCATGGCGGGATTAAGGTCGCCAATAAAAATCCTCTTCGTCTTTCACTTCTTCCATGACCACATAGCTGCGGCTTTCAATCGCGGCAGGTAATTGCAGCAAAATCCCGCCCAAGACTTCGCGATACGCCGCCATATCCGGCAGACGCAGTTTCAGCAGATAATCGTATTCGCCGCTGATGAGATAGCAACCTAGCACCTGCGGAATTTTGCGCACTTCGCGGCGGAAATCATCAAAAGTATGCCCTGATTTGCTATGTAGCTTCAGCTCCACAAATACCAGCAAACCCAAACCCAAAGCGGCAGGATTCAACCTTGCCTGATAACGCAGAATCACGCCGCTTTGCTCCAAGCGGCGCACACGTTCCGTTACCGGCGACACGGACAGTCCGACTTTTTCCGCCAAAGCCGTCATCGACAGACGGGCATTGCCTTGCAGCAATTGCAGAATCTTATGGTCAATTTTATCTAATTGCATATTTTTTCCTGTTTATTAGCCGAATTACCGATGAAAAACCTTTTTTTACGACAAAAATAAGTGAAAAATATTTTAGCACTTGCTTAGACTATAAGGCTTATTTTAAAGAGGAGTGATGAATGAAAGTCGTGATTTTAGGCGCAGGTGTGGTAGGGATTGCCAGCGCATGGTTTTTGCACCACCAAGGACATGAAGTGTTAGTGATTGACAAACATATCGGCGCAGGCTTGGAAACCAGCAAAGCCAATGCCGGACAATTATCTTTCGGCTATACCACGCCTTGGGCGGCGCCGGGGATACCACTGAAAGCGGCAAAATGGCTGCTGCGCAAACATTCGCCGCTGATTATGCGCCCCGACGGCAGCCGCTTTCAGATGCAATGGCTGTCGCAGATGCTCGCCAATTGCAGCGAAGCGCGTTATAAGGAAAATAAGGCGCGCATGGTGCGGATTTCCGATTACAGCCGCGCGATGTTTGCCGAATTTCAGGCGGCAGGCATTGATTACGAAGGACGGCAGAAAGGTACTTTGCAGATTTTCCGCAGTCAAAAAGAAGTCGATGCCGCGGCGAAAGACATGGAGATTTTGGCGCAATACGGCGTGCCGTTTTCCCTGCTCAATCCGCAGGAAATGTTTCAATTCGAGCCGGCATTAAGCGGCGCCGCCGCCCCGATTGTCGCCGCCCTGCATCTGCCGCAAGACCAAACCGGCGACTGCCATTTATTCACCACGCGCACCGCGGCACGCCTGCAGACCGAGGGCGTACAGTTTTATTATGAACATGCGATTGAAGGCTTTAACACGCAGGGCGGCAAAATCGAAGCCGTGATTGCCGGCGGCAAAACTTTTACCGGCGATGCCTTTCTCTCCGCCTTAGGCGCTTACAGCCGCCCCATGCTGCAAGCCCTGCACTTGGATATTCCCGTTTATCCCGTCAAAGGCTACTCTCTCACCTTGCCGATTATCGACACCGACCAAGCTCCGCAATCCACCATTATCGACGAAACCTATAAAGTCGCCATCACGCGCTTAAACGAACGCATCCGCGTCGGCGGCATGGCGGAACTCTGCGGCTATGATTTGCAATTGCGGCAGAAACACCGCGAAACGCTGGAATTGGTCACGCGTGAGTTATTCCCGCAGGGCGGCGATATGGCACGCGGCGAATTTTGGTGCGGACTGCGCCCCAACACGCCCGACAGCACGCCGATTATCGGCAAAACGCCCTATGCCAACCTCTTCCTCAATACCGGACACGGCACGCTGGGCTGGACGATGTCCTTAGGCGCAGGACGTCTGATTGCCGACATCATCAGCGGCAAGACGCCGGAAATCGAAGCGGAAGACTTGGGATTGTCGCGCTATCGTCGAAGAGGCGGAGCAGTCGCATAAAGCCGCACTGTTTCAATTCTTCGGCGACACACATGATGGAGAATATAGTCAAAGAATTGAAAAAGTATTACGGCGTTGGCTCGCCTTGCCGTACGCTCTTGTACTGTCTGCGGCTCGCCGCCTTGAACTACTTTTTCACTTCTCCGACTATAGCAAAGCGCATACACTGCTTACTTTTTAAGCAGAAAATTTTTATTATTGCTATTTCATTCGTCTAGCAAGATTTACACAGCTTTTCCTGCCCTATGCACAGCATTATTGTGTTTATTGCGCGATACTGCCCCCGCCGCTATATTCTCATGCAGCAAAATATGGCGTAAAAACAAGACGGCTTTTGACTGCGCATTTTTTAATCAGCACAGATTTATTGCAAAGGCATAATGGACTTAGCGAGCTATGCACAGCTTTTTCCCTTTCTCAGACACAAGACTTGTGCATTTGAGGGACAAAACATGTTTTACTGGCATCTGCCTTGCGGTAATAGGGAAAATCTCTTGCAAAAACAATAGGGATTTTTGCTGTGTATTTTTTGAGCATTACAGATTTATTGTTGCCCTTTGAGTGTCTTAAGCTGCTTTCCCACAGGCTGTTCCGCTTTATGCACACAGGGATTGTGCAAGATCGTGGATAAAAAATCGCCCCGCATTTGCGAGGCGATTGCAATTAGAAAAATGCCTTTTTGCCGTATTGCGCCAGTATGCCTTGAATGCGTTGCAAGGTTTCTGCGGGCGGCGGCAATACGCCTTGTAATTTGTAGGTATCGCCGAATAATGCCCATTTATGCGCGCCCAGTTCATGATAGGGTAGCAGCTCGACTTCCAGCACGTTTTCCATCGGGGCGATGAATTCGCCCAAGAGATGGGCGGTGGCATCGTCATCGGTATACCCCGGCACAACGACCAAACGCACGCGCACACTTTGCTTGCGCTCGGCTAGGTATTGCGCGAATTTCAGGGTTTTATCCACATGCACGCCGACCAAGGCTTTATGCCGCTGCGGATCGATTTGCTTTAAATCGAGCATGACGAGGTCGGTATGATCGAGCAAATAGTCCAGTTTTTCATCGTAGAAACGCGCATAGCCGTTGGTATCGAGGCAGGTATTCAGCCCTGCGGCGCGGCATTGGGCAAACCATTGTCCGATGAATTCATATTGCAGTAGCGGTTCGCCGCCGGAGGCGGTTACCCCGCCGCCGCTGGCTTTAAGATAGAAGCGATAACTCATGACTTCTTTCATCAATTCCGCAACGGTAACGATTTGGCTGGTGTCGCTTTGCAAAGGCCAGCTGTCGCGGTTATGACAATAAAGGCAGCGCATCAGACAGCCTTGGAAAAAGGCGATGTAACGCAAGCCCGGCCCGTCGACCGCTCCGCAGGTTTCTATGGAATGCAAGATGCCTTCTGTTTGCACGATGTCCTCACTTTTGAAAAAAAGAAGCTGAGGTTGTCCCCAGCTTCTTGTTTAATGTGATCAGCGATAATTATAAACTTTTTGTGAACGTTCGGGTAATCACGTCTTGTTGCTGCTCACGGGTCAATGAATTGAAGCGCACCGCATATCCTGAAACGCGGATGGTCAATTGCGGATATTTATCCGGGTCTTCCATCGCTTCTTCCAGCATTTCGCGATTCAGCACGTTGACGTTCAAATGTTGTCCGCCTTCGATACCGGCGAAGCTGTCATTTGCCGCTTCATGGTGGAAGTAACCGTCCATCAAACCTGCCAAATTGCGGCTGCGGGTTTGCTCGTCTTTTCCTAAGGCACTGGGCACGATAGAGAAGGTGTAGGAAATACCATCTTTCGCATAGGCGAATGGCAATTTCGCTACCGAGGTCAAGGAAGCTACCGCACCTTTCACATCACGACCGTGCATCGGGTTCGCGCCCGGTCCGAAAGGCGATCCTGCCTGACGACCGTCAGGGGTAGTACCGGTTTTCTTACCGTAAACCACGTTAGAAGTAATGGTTAAAACGGATTGGGTCGGAATGGCATTGCGATAGGTTTTGAGTTTGTTCAGTTTCGCCATGAAACGCTCAACCAAATCGCAGGCAATTTCGTCCACGCGGTCATCGTTATTGCCGAATTGCGGATAATCACCTTCGATTTTGAAGTCAATAGCGATATTGTTTTCATCGCGAATCGGGCTCACTTTGGCATATTTAATCGCTGATAATGAATCCGCCGCTACAGACAAACCGGCAACACCGCAAGCCATGGTGCGAATCACATCGCGGTCGTGCAATGCCATCAATGCCGCTTCGTAGCTGTATTTATCATGCATATAGTGAATGATGTTCAGCGCGGTCATATATTGCTTTGCCAGCCAATCCATGAAGTGATCCATTTTTTCCATGACCACATCATAATTCAAGACTTCGTCCAAAATAGGCTCGGTTTTCGGGCCGATTTGGGTTTTCAGTTTTTCGTCCATACCGCCGTTGATTGTGTATAACAAGGTTTTGGCTAAGTTGGCGCGCGCACCGAAGAATTGCATTTGTTTGCCTACGCGCATCGGGCTGACACAGCAAGCGATGGCATAGTCGTCGTATTCAAAGTCCGGACGCATCAAATCATCGTTTTCATACTGCACGGAAGAAGTGTCGATCGAAACTTTCGCGCAGAAATGTTTGAAGTTTTCAGGCAGAGCTTCCGACCACAGAATCGTCATATTCGGTTCTGGAGAAGTGCCCATGTTATACAGGGTTTGCAAGAAGCGGAAGCTGCTCTTGGTGACTAAAGTACGGCCGTCCAAGCCCATACCGGCGATAGATTCGGTCGCCCACATCGGATCGCCTGAGAATAATTGATCGTATTCCGGCGTGCGCAAGAAACGCACCATACGCAGTTTCATCACCAAATGATCAATCAATTCCTGTGCTTGCGATTCCGTGATTTTGCCGGCTTTCAAATCGCGCTCAATATAAATATCCAAGAAAGTCGATACGCGACCAAAGGACATCGCAGCGCCGTTTTGCGATTTAATCGCCGCCAAATAGGCGAAATACGTCCATTGAACGGCTTCTTGCGCGGTTTCCGCAGGGCGGGAAATATCAAAGCCGTATTTTGCCGCCATTTCTTTCATCTGACCCAAAGCGGTATATTGATCTTTGATTTCTTCTCGCAGACGAATCACTTCATTCAAATCATTACCAGCTTCCAAATCCTCTTGCAGAGAATTGAATTGCGCGACTTTATCCTGCATCAGGCGGTCAATACCGTAGAGCGCGACGCGGCGGTAGTCGCCGATAATACGTCCGCGACCATAAGCATCCGGCAAACCGGTTAAAATGCCCGCTTTGCGGCAGCGCAGAATATCCGGCGTATACACATCAAACACGCCTTCATTATGCGATTTGCGGTATTTGGTGAAAATCTCGCTGACCATCGGATTGAGCTTGCGACCGTAAACCTCGCAGCTGTTTTCCACCATGCGCAAACCGCCGAAAGGCATAATTGAACGCTTCAAAGGCGCATCCGTTTGCAAACCGACAATGGTTTCCAAATCTTTTTGAACATAGCCGGCTTCATGCGAAGTGATGGTAGAAACCGTATAGGTATCAATATCATAAGGCGCATGGGTACGGTTTTCGACCTTAATCATTTCCGCCACTTCCGCCCATAAGGTATTGGTGGCTTCTGTCGGACCGGCTAAGAAATCGGCATTGCCCTCATAAGGCGTGTAGTTTTTCTGAATAAAATCACGCACATCAATTTCATTTTGCCAATTACCGGCAACAAAACCCTGCCATGCGACCGGAGATTCTGGAATATCTTTCATAACATACCCTCTGTTTCTAACAAATAAACTAAAAATTTGATGGTTTTTATTTTATCTTTTTTTGCGCGGCTCTGCAAATCGAATCTGTGCAACCTGATGAAAATTCATTAAGATATAAATTGATAAAGCAAAAATCATTTTGAAAACGTATTTTTATTGTTTGGCAAAATTACGCCCATATGTTTTTCTATTCTTCAGACAATCCCTGATTTTCCGCATCGGCATTTGTCTGCACGCATAGAAAAAGAAAATGCTAAAATTTTAATAAATAATCGGCAAGGAGCGCCGCCATGAACGCTGAGATGTTATTTGTTTTTGCCTTATTCGTATCAACCATTATTATTTTTTTAAGCGATCGTTTCCGCATGGATATGGTGGCATTGGGCGTGGTGGTCGCGCTTGGAGTTTCCGGCATTCTCACGCCGCAGGAAGCCGTCAAAGGTTTCGGCGATAACATCGTCATCATGATTGCCGCCTTGTTTGTGGTCGGCGAAGGAATTTTCCGCACGGGCGTGGCAAGCGCCATCGGCAATGTGATTGTGAAGCTGGGCGGCAAAAGCGAAGTGCGGCTCTTATTGGTGCTGCTGCCGGTGGTTTCCCTGCTCTCGACCAGTATTTCTTCCACCGGCACGGTCGCCATTTTGATTCCGATTATTCTCAATATGGCGCGCAAAGCCCAGCTGCACCCTGCCCGCCTGCTGATGCCGGTGGCATTGATTACCCTTGTGGCGGGCACGACCACACTCATCGGCACGCCGCCGAATATCATCGTCAGCGAAGAACTCAGCAAGGCGGGACGTGCTGGCTTCGGCTTTTTCGATTTTACCACCATCGGCTTTATCTTAGTGGCGGTATCTTTAGTGTATGTCTTTACGCTTGGGCGGCTTTTATTGCCCAAATATCCGCTAGACGGCAACAGCGGCACACACAGAAGCCTAGCCGATTTTACCGCCCGCTATGAATTAGACGGGCAATTGCACAAACTCTACATTGCCAACGACAGCCCCGTCATCGGGCGCACGATTACCGAACTCAGCCTGCGCAGCGGCTACAACGTTACCCTTTTTGCCATTGCGCGCAAAGGACGCCTTGCCAGCGAATTCGTGCCGGCAATGCTCAACACCCTTATTGAAGCCAACGACGTGCTGTGGCTTTACGGACAAGAAGCCGACATCGCACGCCTGTGCCAAGAACAGCATCTGCGCGCCCAAAACTATATGCCCTCGGAAATGCAGCGCATTCAGCACGGCTTCGGCTATATGGAACTACTGCTGCCGCCCGATTCGGCCTTCATCGGCATGACTCCGGCAGAAGCCGCCTTCCGCCGCCGCTACGGATTAAACAACATCGCCCTGCGCCGCATGGGCAAAGTCCTCGCCACCCAATATAATGAAACGCGACTCGAAGCCGGCGACCAACTTCTCTTTGCCGGCGCATGGTCGCATATCCAAGCCATGAGCAGCAATCGCGATTTGATTATCCTGCAAACCCCTGCAGAAATGGACGACGTCGCTCCGCATGAGAAAAACGCCCCGCTTGCCGTGATCATTCTGCTTGCCATGATTGCCGCCATGGCATTTAATTGGCTGCCCAATGTGATTGCCGCCCTGCTCGCCGCCATGCTGATGATTATGGCGGGCTGCGTCAGCGTCAAAGAAGCCTATCAATCCCTCAATGAAACCAGTCTGGTGCTGATTGCCGGCATGCTGCCCCTGGCACTGGCCATGCAAAAAACCGGCGGCATGGATTTTGTGGTCAATGCCATGCTGGATTTCTTCGGAGAAATGAGCGGCATCACCTTGATGATACTCATCTTTGTGCTGACCAACATCCTCAGCCTCTTTATCTCCAACACCGCCACCGCCGTATTGGTCGCGCCCATCGGCATCCAAATGGCGCAGCAATTGGGCATTGCCCCCGAGCCAATTATGCTCAGCATGGCAATCGCCGCTTCCACCGCCTTCGCCACCCCGATTGCCAGTCCCGTCACCTCGCTGATTGTTGCTCCCGGGCGTTACCGCTTCAGCGACTTCGGACGCGTAGGGCTGCCTTTGCAATTCTTACTCCTAATCATGACCGTCATCATCGTACCCTTATTTTTTCCCTTTTGATAAGCTTCTTATACAATAAACGACTTCGCTAAAGAGAGGTAACTATGGCAAAATTTTTAAACACCAGCGGCACATCTTATTATTTGGAAGAATTGATAAAAAATGCGCGCGAACGTTTGTTTCTCATCAGTCCTTATCTCAAACTTAATGAACGCATCAAAGAATTTTTAGAAGACAAAGACCGCTTAAAAATCGACGTGCGCATCGTCTATGGCAAAAGCGAACTACAACCCGCCGAAGCCAATTGGTTGAAAAAACTCAATTACGTTCGCACCAGTTACTGCCCTAATCTACATGCCAAATGCTATATCAATGAAGATGCCTGCATCATCACCAGTCTGAATTTATATGAATACAGCCAAATCAATAATAATGAAATGGGCGTATATATCAGCCGCGAAGAAGACCATAGCGTATATCAAGATGCCTATGCCGAAGCTCAACGCATTATTCGCATCAGTGATGAAGTCAAAATCTCACTAGATGTCGTCGATAAAGACCGCCCCGTAGGCGAACCTGCCGCAACAGAGGAAAACAAATCGCCGTATCAGGGACTAAGCGCTGCAAAACTGGCAGATAAATGGCAAATCGGCACTGCAGAATGTAATCAAATGCTTTGCGATATGGGCTTGCAGACACAGGAAGGCAAACACTTTCATTTGACAGAAAAAGGTAAAGAAGCCGGTGCGATTCTCAAAAAAGGACGTTTCGGTTGGTTTATCGTCTGGCCCGAAGATCTAAGCTTACCGTAAGTGCGATTCAAATCCTCAATAAACAGACAAGTGCGTATTTCATCACTATAATGCTCGCCCTTTATCAACCATAAAGACCTTAGAATGACTGAAAACCGTCGTCCGATCAGCTCGCGCGAGCATCCGCTCGTGCAAAGAATCGCCGCCGCTTTGGCGCGTCACCGTCGCATCAGCCCCAATCAAATTTCCCTGCTCAGCATGGTTTTTACCGCCATCGGCGCTACTTTGCTGGTATTTTTTCCCAATCCCTTTACTTTTATCTGTGCCGCTTTGACGGCGCAAATGCGCTTATTATGCAATTTGTTTGACGGCATGGTCGCGGTCGAAGGCGGCTGGAAAACGCCGGTAGGCGAAATGTTCAACGAATTGCCCGACCGCGTATCCGACAGTCTGTTCTACATCGCCTTGGGCTATGCCGCGCAATTGCCTTGGCTGGGCTATCTCGCCGCCTTATTTGCCGTCGGCACCGCCTATAGTCAAGGAATCAAAAAACAGTTACACTAAAACTTATGGCATACTCAAAAGATTACAGACAAATGATATTGAACAAGCTGGCATCAGGTCATAGCTACAGAAAGCTTGTTGAAGAATATCGACTCAGCGCAACAACTATTCAACGTTGGAAGAAAAGCATAGAACGCAAGAAGTACGAACGCAAACCGGCAAAAATCGATAATGAAGCTTTAATGGCTGACGTCCAAGCTTATCCTGATGACTATTGCTATGAACGGGCAAGACGCTTTAACTGTAGCGACAGAGCTATTGCCATAGCATTAAAACGTGTCGGCATTACTCGAAAAAAAAGACCTTAATTCATCCGAAAGCAGACAAACAACAGCGCCTATTATTTCTTAAGCAGTTAGCGGCATTTGAAGCTGAAGGCAGAACCCTCATTTACTTAGATGAAAGCGGCTTTAAATCTCATGACAACAGAGCTTACGGCTATTCCCATAAAGGCTGCCCTTGTTTAGAAAAGTACAACTGGCAACTCAAAAATCAAAGCAATGCTATTGGGGCAATACATAAGAACAAGTTGTTTGCGGTAGGACTTTACGATTGCAGTATTAATAGTGATGTATTTCATTGTTGGGTAGAAGAATTGCTGTTAACACAATTGCCTGAAAACAGCGTCATTATTATGGACAATGCCAGCTTTCACAAAAGACAGGATACCCAACAGCTTATCGCAGATGCGGGACATCATATTTTATGGCTGCCGCCATACAGTCCGGATCTGAACCCAATCGAGAAAATGTGGGCTTGGCTTAAACGTAAACGCAAGGATTGGCGATTAAATTGCATCGATAAACTATTCTTTTACTTCCTGTGGATTTGTAACTCTTTTTGATTTCCTTGACTATATATCCGCGTATTCGGCGGCAGCCTCGGCTTGGCGCAAAGTTTTCGCGGGCCTTTTGCCAAACAGCAGCGTATGGCGGTATTTACCCTTGCCTGCCTATGCGCCGCATTCTTAGCTATCTGGGATAAAGCCGTTCTGCCTCTGCAAATCGCCGCTTGGCTGATTGCCTTAGGCAGCGCTTTAACTTGCCTGCTGCGCATTCGCGACATCGCCCTTGCCTTAACACGAAGAGCCGCCCCATGAATTTCATCAAACGCCGCCTTGCTTGGCTGACCGACCAAATATTATGCCTGTTCATCTCCTTTCTTACCGGCGTGCGCCCGAAAAGCGAAAGGGAAATTCCCTCCATGCCGACCCATGCCACCGTGTATTACGCCAACCATGCCAGCCACGGCGATTTCCTCCTGATTTGGGTCTCGCTGCCGCGGCGTTGGCGCAAACACGTCCGCCCTGTTGCCGGTGCGGATTACTGGCTGAGCAATCCGATTAAACGTTTTGTGATTACCTATGTATTTAACGGTCTTTTGGTCGCACGCGACGGCAACAATCCCCAAGCCAGCACCGAAAAAATGCAAGCCGCCCTGATGCGCCGCCAATCCATCATCATCTTCCCCGAAGGCACGCGCAATACCGATGAAAACTGCACCCTACAGCCCTTCAAATCCGGCATTTACCATCTGGCAAACCAAGTACCGCAGACCAATTTCGTCCCCATGTGGATAGAAAACATCAACCACGTCCTGCCCAAAGGTAAAGTTCTACCCGTGCCTTTGCTCTGCCAAGTGCATATCGGCGAACCGCTGACCATCCGCCCCTATGAAGGCAAAGAAGAATTCATCGCGCGCTGCCACGCCGCACTGCTTGCCCTCGCCCCTCAACATAAGGAAAACGCATGATGCTCGCCACCGACTCCCTCCTGCCGCAAGTCTCGCACATCTTTATCGGCTTATTTTTGATTTTGCTCTGCGCCAGCTTTATCGGCATCAGGCTTAAAAACCGAAAAGGCAATACCGCCACCATCGCCAATCTCAATGCGCGGATTTACGCTTGGTGGCTGATGAGCATCGTGCTGCTACTCGCCTTCTTTTTCGGCAAATTCGGCACGATAGTTTTGTTTTATCTCATCTCATTCGCCGCCCTGCGCGAATTCATGACCCTCGTCTATCGCCGCCGCGCCGACTATTACAGCATGCTGTGCTGCTTTTATCTTCTGCTGCCCATTCAATATTATTTCGTGTTTTCGGAATGGTACGGCATGTTTTCCATCTTCATTCCGGTCTACGGCTTTCTATTCCTGCCGATTGTCGCCAGTCTCAGCGGCGAAACCTCGCTTTTCCTCGAACGCACCGCCAAAACCCAATGGGCGGCAATCGTCTGCATCTTCTGCCTCTCGCACGTCCCCGCCCTGCTTTTTCTGCAATTGGAAGGCATCAATCCCAATAGCAACATCATCTTATTGATTTTCCTGATTACGATTGTCCAAGCCAGCGACGTCTTGCAATACATTTGGGGCAAACTGATTGGCGGTGCAAAAATCATGCCCGCCCTCTCGCCCTCCAAAACCATTTCCGGCACCGTCGGCGGTATCGGCTCCGCAGTCATTTTTGCCATGCTGCTCTCGCCGCTGACGCCCTTCAGCCTTTGGCAGGCCGCGATTATCGGCTGCGCCGTCTGCATCATGGGTTTTCTGGGCGGCTTGGTGATGTCCGCCATCAAACGCGACCACGGCATCAAAGATTGGAGCAATCTTCTGCAAGGACACGGCGGCATGCTCGACCGCGTCGATTCCATCTGCTTTGCCGCGCCGATTTATTTCCATATCCTGCGCTATTTTTGGAAGGGATAACTTACAAATTGTAAAATAATTTTTCTTATTTTTAGAAAAATTTAGTCAAATACATCTGTTTTTTCAAAGTACATAAACACTCTATAATTTCCCCTAATATCAGGGGAGATTATCAGCAGATTATTGTTTTAGGGTCTGTTGAGCATTCATATCTTAAGCCATTGATAAGCAAAGGATAAAGCCACATTATTTTCAAAGTTTCTTTTTAGCTTAACCTGAGTTCGGGATAAGCCACCTCTATTTAGCAGCCGCCAAAGCATTCTTCCCAAACATCTGCGGCTTATACGCAAACAAGCAATATGCCGTTAATCCAGAAATCAGATTCAACAAAAATCCCTTCTCTAAACGATGGCGAGTATGTTCAATTTGGCATAGATTCTTTAACTGATCAAAAATCGTTTCAACAACACATCTTTGTTTTAACAACCTTTTTTGTTCAGGACTTTGGGGCGGGGATTTCATATTCTTTTTCTTGCCTGTCAGTAAAGTGATGTTGTATCTCTTTTCTAAGCAATCGCTTAACTCTTTGCTGATATAGCCTCTATCCCCAACCAACAATCCAAATAGTTTGTTTGCCATTTGTCGTAAGCCTTTACGGTCATCAACATTGCCTGGCGTTAGGCAGAAATTGACTAGCTCTCCTACATGATTAAACACTGCATGAAGTTTAAATCCATAGAACCAACCCATGCTGCTTTTGCCACGTTGAGCAATGTTTTTAAACACTTTATGCCTATGAATTCGACGATTGTGACAAACAGATAAGATGGTGGAATCCACGATACTGATGCCTGTACATTTCCCCATTTGAGTACTGAGAAAAACCAACATAGCAGGTAATGCACGTTGTGCTAATTCGATAAATCGATTGTAGCTTGGCATGGTGGGGAATGCTGTTTTCCAAATGGTTTTAATTTGCCATAGATAGTAGCTTTTGGAATCACGTATGCGGATATGATGGAAATAGATCCATACGGTAATGATTTCGGAAGTACTGATAGAGGCTTTTCGGTTTCTGCTGTTGGGTTTGCTGATGAGTGTGCGGTTAAAGTCTGCTTCAAATGTTTTACAAAAATCATCTACTTGGCAGAAAAGTGTTGTAAGATGTTCCATGTTAAAGGGCTTTTGTAATGGTTTGTTTTGTCAAAACAGTAGATTATCACAATTGCTCTTTATTTTTTAGTGGGGTGCTTATCCCGAACTCAGGTTATCCCTAGTGAACGCGATGAGTTATTTGATAAATTAAAAGAAGGGGTGTATCAGCCGATGATGATGCCAGAGCGAGATAGAAAACAAGCTGACCGCATTGCGGTAAAAAATCTTAGAAGTTAAGATGATGCGTTTTAAATCATAATTTAAAACATTAACTGTTAATCCAAAAAGGAAAATCCATGAAAGCTCAATGTTTATGTAAAGCCGTTACCATTGAAACAGCGGACAATCAAGAAATTCACGCTTGCCATTGCAATAACTGCCGTAAATGGGGCGGTTCGGCAGGTTTTACGGTAATGGTGCAGAGCATAAAAACCAATGATACCGACCACATCAGCACTTATCAGAGTGCTGAATGGGGTGAGCGAGCATTTTGCAAAACTTGTGGCAGTCATCTGTATTTTCATCAGTTTGGCACGGATAATTATTATGTTTCGGCAGGATTGTTTGATGAGGTGGATTTTAAATTGAAATCACAAATCTTTATTGATAAAAAAGCGGGCTATTATGAGCTTGCTAATGACACGCCAAAATTAACAGAAGCTGAATTTATTGCCATGGTAACAGGCGAGTAATAAGTAATCCGACAAATTAATATTATGATATTATCAACTACCCATTATAACACTAAACACAAATAAAAATCAGCACCATTGAACTAACAGACACTCAAAAACAAGCACTTGAGCAAGGCTACAAACTAGGCGAAACAGCAGTCTATCGACAACGATGTCATCTCATCCTACTCAAAAGCCAAGGCTACAAAGCTAAAGATATAGCCAACATACTAGACACCAACATCCAAAGTGTCTATAACTGGGTCAAACGCTACCGAGAGCATGGCATACAAGGACTACAAACCAAACTAGGACAAGGCAGAAAAGTCATACTCACCCATGAGCATGAACAAATCGTCAAAAACTGCATCAATCAGGAACGCCAACGGATCAAACTCATCATGGACGAACTGACTGAACAAACAGGTAAACAATTTAGCCAACGCACCCTTGAGCGTTTTTTAAAAGTATTGGCTACACCTACAAACGCATCCGAATGCGACCAAAAGGGCAATTTGCGATGCTTGAAAGCTTAAACCAAAACAACCACATCGACCTATACTACGGCGATGAAACCAAAATCAGTCAAACAGGCTATGTACCCTATGGTTGGCAACACAAGGATGAAAACATCAGCATTCCTGTGCAACGGGGTAAAGGTATTAACTGTTTTGGTCTACTCTCAAGAACCATGCAGTTTCATTACCAACTAAGCGAAACGAATATAACGGCTAATGATATACTTACCTTTATTGATGAGATATCATTAAAAATTAACAAATACACGGTACTTGTATTAGATAATGCCAGAGTCCATACTGCCAAAGTGCTTCAAAAGCGGTTAAAGATTTGGCAACAGCGTGGTTTGTTTATCTTTTATCTACCCCCTTACAGTCCACAGCTTAATATTATTGAGCGTTTATGCAAAGAGATAAAACAAGGCTGGCTTAGACCGTGTGATTATGTCGATTTCGATTCACTGCGTTACGGTGTAAATCGTGTTTTTGCTAATATCGATTCAACGTTAAACTTGAACTTTAAACGGTTTAATAATGTAATTATTTAATTTTGTCGGATTACTTAGAACCAGCTAATGGATTACTATGGATATAATTACCTTGCTTTGATATTAGCAACTCAGGGCTCGCACCAAAAATAAAAAAACAATCTTTTAGAGGTAAAATAAAATTATATGCGTTAGAGTTTTTTTGTAATAAATTCCGAATAAAGCATTCAGGTTGTAATGGTGCCTCAAACCAATAATCAATAGCTTGAGACAGAACAATTTTTTCTAATTTAGTGTTTTGAAATTTCGATTTGCATTTTTCAACAGTATTTTTAAATTTACCCACATCGACTAGAGATTGTTTTTTAAGAAGTTTTGGAACTTTTGAGTCTGTAACATTGCTAAAAAATTTGCTCTTTGAATTTATGTGGTCTTCATAAAAATGAAGTGAACAAGGTTGATTGGTATCAAAAGGTATACAACCAATCATAATAGGATTGCTGTTTTGAACACAACTATGTTTTTTAATATTCAAAAATTTTCTTTCAATATCCTCATGTAATTTCTGCCAATCACTAGCAGGCGTACAGATAGTGCTAATATAATTCAGCCCCAATATATGATGTGCAGGTGTTGAAAAATAGGAATATTTTTATTGTATAAATTTTCCAAAGATAATATGTTGTATATATTCATAATTTTTTGAGAGCTCTAATATGCTTGCTAGTATATAATAATGCCAGTCAGTTAAGAGATTTTAGAGCAATTCTTGAAAACTTTCATTTTTTAAAAGTCGCTATTTATGCGGATATTTATTTTAGAGAAAATCAATTTACCACCAAATTTTTCCTTAACTGACTGGCATTATGCTAGTATATAAGACGTTATTTCCTATAATATTATTACAAATGATAATGATTATCAATATTATTTGTAAGATTATTAATTTTTTTGTAGTTAAGTACCATAAAAGTTAGCTTCTTCAAAAGTTTTTCTCTTTCCTCATGATTAATAAAATAAAAATGTCCTCCATTAAAAGATGTGCAACCTAACCACTGTTCAGTATATTGTTCCCATTCATACATCATATCTACATCTACTATATCAGGGTCATGCTTACCATAAAATACAGCCAAAGGTATGTTAGTTTTTTCAATAGATTCTTTGATTAACTGATTGCTTATCTCAAAATCATGGCGAATGATATGAAGAAAAAATGCTAGAGCATCGCTGTTGTATAAAATTTCATTGGGAAAATTTCCATAACGCTTTAAGTGAAATAAAATTTGCTCATCACTTGGGGGGGGTATGATATTGAAGATGTTGCATTCCTTTATTAATAGGACGACCACTAATTACTATAAACATCAGTTTATCAATGACATGACAATGATAAAGATTAGGCAACACTTTCCAAATTAAAGCACCACCAAGGCTATGACCAAAAATAATATAAGGTAAATCAGAATATTCTGATATATATTTTGAAATTTTGTTTGCCAAATAATTGGAGTCTTTTAATAAAGGCTCATTCATTTTCGAGCCATGACCAGGATAGTCAATAGACACTACATTAATTCTAGAATCTATTGTTTTTTCCAATTAGCGTAGATACTGGCACTACTACCTGCAGGTGGCAAACAAAACAAGTTACATTGTGTATGTTGCAAAGCTATACCTCAAAATAGTTAAGATAAGTAAATGAAAATTATTTAAGGTTTTCCGCTCGTTCTGAGTCTGTCGAAGGGTAGGAAAACCATTATGGTTCGACAAGATCACCAGGAACGGTTTCAAATTGTCCTATTACTTAGGTCATAAATTTTATCAGTCTTCCAAATATCTGATAGGCGATGGGTAACAAAAATAACTGTGGAATTAAGTTTATTTATGTTTTTTACTACCTCAACTTCTGTGCCTTCATCAAGGGCTGAAGTCCCTTCATCTATAATTAAAATAGGGGCATTCTTTATTATAGCTCTTGCTAGTGCTACCCTTTGACGTTCGCCACCAGATAACGCTGTTCCCTGCCTACCTACATGGTAATAGATACCGTCAGGAGAACGTTGAATCAGGTCTGTCAAAGCTACTTGCTTTGCAACATTCTCAATTTCTTCATCTGTGGCCTGTGGCTTTCCAATACGAATATTTTCAGCCAATGTACCTGTAAAAATAATAGGTTCTTGTGGCACGTAAGCAATATGTTTGACAAGTTCATCATAGGGAAATTCTGATAATCGAATACCACCCAAACAAATATATCCTTCTTTTGGATCATCAAAACGTAGTATTAATTCAAGTAAAGTGCTTTTACCACTGCCACTTTTACCTGTAATTTGGAGATGGGTTTGGTAGGGGATAATAAGATTGATATTGCTTAGGATTGGTGAGTGGTTTACTTGATGGATGGTAATTTCAAATTTCTTTCTATCTTCAAGTGTTTGATAGGTACTTAAAGTGTGCGATACAACTGTATTATCAGGTTCATTCAATGACGGTATATAATATAATTGGCTATATTCTGAGAATAAATGTTTTATGTCATTAATACTGAAAGTAGCGGTAGCCAATTGTTCAAGGGGAGCTGCCGCCCTTGTAATAAGCACAATTATAGCTAAGATTTGTGTCTCTATTCTGACACCTGCAAACCATAAATAACCAATTAAACCTGCAGTCGGGAGTACACTAGCAAATAATGAAATACCTGTTGCTAGAGCTGCTATTGAATTAATACGGCTAAAACTATCACTTTGACGTAGCCATTCATTTTTCAATGGTTGCACAGCTCCATCTATGCCTTTAGATGTTCGTAGCAGCTCAATGTGTTCTACGAAATTAAGTATTGATTGATTAGTAAGCAATTCAAGTTGATTCCGATTTTTATCTACCCTTAATAAAAGAAACTGACCATACCATTGTAGAGCAAATGAGAAAAAAAGCAGACCAAATGCCCAAATTGCAACTGTTTTTTCTGTCAACCACCCTAAACTTACGATCAAAAACAACGCTAAACTTGGTGAATGAATAAACATTTGTAACTGATGGGCGGGAATGCTCATAAATTGAGGGATACTTTTTCCCGCCATACTTGCAACTTTAGTGCGGTTGGCTTGATTAAGCCATGATAGTTTGGCAGAAGCTAATGCTGTTCCCAAGCCTTGATATAAATCACCTGCGAGCCTAACACCTGTCAAGTAACCCTGCCGACTCACTAAAACAGTAAGTAATACGGCTATAGTAGCAGACACAAGCACATTAAAAGGTGATAAATTATTCAAGATTGAAAATGACAATACCGTATAAGCAATTGCTTCTGCTAAAGCGACCGACAGCCATCCAATACTAACAACTAATAATCGCTTATGAGCAAGTGGTGGCAAAGAAATAACGATATATCGAAAAAATTTGTGTATAGAGCTAAACATTAACAGATAACCTTTTTATTTTGCTTGATAGGCGTATAACCACCTAAATTTATGTGGTTATCTGCACTAGCTATAATTGTTTTATCATGTGTTACTACGATTAAAGTTTTGTTGTTGGTGATAATATGAGTACGTAATTCATTCATCAATTGGTGAGCATTATCAGCATCTAATGCACTAGTTGGTTCATCTAGCAAAATAATATGGGCATTTGAAAGAAATGTTTTGGCAACACATAGACGTTGACGTTCACCGCCTGATAATAGGTGAACTGGACTATCTAATTGAACGTCAAGTCTAACTCTATTTAGAGCCAAGGTAAGCATGTCATCTGTCACTGAATCATTAACCATTTTTAAATTATCCTTAACCGTTAAAGGTATGATATCGCCACCTTGAGGAATAAACAAAATAACTTCTTGACGACTTTGGCTATCTATTGTCAAAAGTGGATAGTCATTAATATAGACCGTTCCCTTAGTTAGAGGTTCAAACCCTGCTAGTACTTGTAATAGCATGGTTTTACCTGTACCACTTGGTGCAGTAATGGCAGTCATAGTTCTAGGTACGAATTGGTAACTAAGATTTTCAAATAATATTCTGTCTTGAAAGATTAATTGACCCTGAACAATATGAACCTTGCAAGCCTTTGATAAGTCACCAATAACAGATTCTTTACCCATATCTAAAATTGGTTGATTTAAGAAATGAATTAATCGCTGAGCAGAATTTTTTGCAGTAGCAACATAGTCTAAGCCATGACCTAACTTAAGTGCAGGAGTGACAAATGCCAAGCTAAAAAACAAGGTTGCTGCCAAAGTTGAAGTGTCGTAGTCGTAAGCAACCACATAGGCAATGGCGAAAGTTGCTATAGCTTGTAACAAAGATACCGCTAGCCCAGCCATGGTTGCGACTTTACTCACCCACATGACCATATTTTGACTAAATGTCATCGTTGCATGGTCATAGTTTTTTAATGCAAATGATTGACCTTGCCAACCATTAAATATTCGATGGACACGAATACCTCGTGTGTAGTCATCCACCGCCGTGATAATATCTCCCATGACTTGCATTCGAGCTGTACCATCACGGGCTGTTACTCTGGGCACAATAACAAGGTAATATAATGATGCAAGAATCGCTGGTAATAAAACCCATAAAGATTGCCATCCAACCATTGTTAGTAACAAGGAAATTGACAATATTGGTACGATAAAAAATGCTACCAATTCATTTGGCAAATGTGCCAATAGATGATGTAAACTATCAATGTCTTCTTTAATTAACTTTTTTAAGTCATTATTGTCTTGAATAGCTAACCTACTTGCAGGCAGTCTTACCATGTGTTCAATGATAAGTTGACGCATCGTAATTGAGAAAGTTGCCTCAGCAGAATGGGAAATATAAGATACCAATCCTGTAGATACTGCCCCTATAAACCACAATACCACACTAACTATTAACCAATAAAGATGCTTATTAGCTATCAGCTTAACAATGCTCCAGAATCCTAGTACCATAGCCACGCCACTAATGCAAGCAAATAAAACACTCAAAAATAATTTTATTCTTAATGGATATAAAATAGGCTTAATTTTCGGATTCGTTAAAATTTCATATAAGTTGTTAGCTTTCATAGGTCGCTATCACAGTCGAAAGAGGATTGGTTTTGTAAATCATTAACAATATCCATAATTACGCTATCAATTTGGTGAGTGTCTTTGTGATGAGGCAATATAAGTAATCCGCCAAATTAATGTTATGATATTATCAACTACCCATTATAACATTAAACACAAATGAAAATCAACACCATTGAACTAACAGACACTCAAAAACAAGCACTTGAGCAAGGCTACAAACTAGGCGAAACAGCAGTCTATCGACAACGATGTCATCTCATCCTACTCAAAAGCCAAGGCTACAAAGCTAAAGATATAGCCAACATACTAGACACCAACATCCAAAGTGTCTATAACTGGGTCAAACGCTATCGTGAACATGGCATACAAGGGTTACAGACTAAACCAGGACAAGGCAGAAAAGCCATACTCACCCATGAGCATGAACAAATCGTCAAAGACTGTATTAGCCGAGAACGCCAACGAGTTAAACTCATTATGGATGAACTCACTGAGCAAACAGGTAAACAATTTAGCCAACGCACCCTTGAGCGTTTTTTAAAAGTATTGGCTACACCTACAAACGCATCCGAATGCGACTAAAAGGGCAATGTCACCTAAAACTATACCAACTTAAAAAAACAGCAACTTGCCATACTTGAGAACTTAAGCCAAAACAGCGACATCGACCTGTATTATGGTGATGAAACCAAAATCAGTCAAACAGGCTATGTACCCTATGGTTGGCAACACAAGGATGAAAACATCAGCATTCCTGTGCAATGGGGTAAAGGTATTAACTGTTTTGGCTTACTCTCAAGAACCATGCAGTTTCACTACCAACTAAGCGAAACGAATATGATGGCTAATGATATACTTACCTTTATTGATGAGATATCATTAAAAATTAACAAATACACGGTACTTGTATTAGATAATGCCAGAGTCCATACTGCCAAAGTGATTCAAAAGCGCTTAAAGATTTGGCAACAGCGTGGTTTGTTTATCTTTTATTTACCGCCTTACAGCCCACAGCTTAATATCATTGAGCGTCTGTGGAAAGAGATAAAACAAGGCTGGCTTAGACCGTGTGATTATGTCGATTTCGATTCACTGCGTTACGGTGTAAATCGTGTTTTTGCTAATATCGGTTCAACGTTAAACTTGAACTTTAAACAGTTTAATAATGTAATTATTTAATTTTGTCGGATTACTTAGAGGTAAAAAATATGTCAGATACAGCATTGATAGCATTACAAAACAAGATTAAAGAAAAACAAGATCAAGACCCATATATTGCGGCAAAGATTGCTTCGCCTGCAATTTTATCAAAAGTTCAATCTTATTTAGCGGATGACAAAGAAGTGAACGTAGAAACTGTTTTTGCAACATTGGGTTCATTAGCAGGATATGCATGTCAACAGAGTGCTTTATTAAATCTAAAAAATAACGACGAAGTTGCTCAAGACTCTATAATGAGTGTTAATGATAGAAATGGTAATACTTATTTATATGGAAGGGCTATAAATAGACCATTGATTGAAAATAGTTTTTCAATTTGGTCATTAGTGGGTGGTGCAGTCCAATCTTATAACGAAAATTTACCTGATATCGATGAAATGGTTACACATACAACTGAATCCATTGGAACACTTGAGTTTGGTAAACCCCGTTTACCTAGAGGACTTTTAGTACCCTACTTACCAAAAGAGTTATTAAAATTCTGGTTACCAATTAAGCTTGAAATTTTAGATGTATTACCTGTTCCTACTAATGATTGGGGAGTTGCTTTTGGACTTGCTATTCAAAGTTTCATAGATCAATCAAAAAGTGTATTAGCTCCAAGTATTGCAGCGAAGGTAGTTATGGAATGTGCGATACCAATGAGCAAGATAACTATGAAAATTAGCTAGCTACAATCAATATCTAACTTAAGTTTTTAAAAAATAAACAATTAAATTACAGAAAGAGTATTTATGAATTATGTAAATGTTGAAATCCCACAAGAAAATCGAGTTCTCTATGAAGTTCAATATGGTTTTCTTAAAAAGTTTTTTAATGTAAGAAATTTAACAATTGATGAAAAAGAACACAGTTTACTTTTCTTGGAAAAGAAGGAAAGGCAAGACATGTATTCAGATGATCTTGAGAAAAAATATGGTGAGTATTTAAGGCGTTGGTTTATATTTTTTTTCAGTGACTCTCTTATTCGAGTTGAAACTATAACTCCTAAAGCTAAATTCAATAAAGAACAAACATACTATTTCATAGTTAGAAATGTGGAGTTGTTAAATACAAGTAAATTTGATAAGAATATCTTTATCAACACGTTTACTAAAGCAATGAATGTTAATCGTGGATCAGGGATTTACTTAGATCCTAAAGCATCTGAATACAAATTTGAAATTGATTTTTCGGAGATGAGTCTATGAAGTCTTATACAGATATTGATTTAAAAAATGCAGAAAATGATTTGTTAGAAAGAACTCAAAATAAGGAAGGACAGATACTCCGTGAAGAATTAACTAAGTTTATTAATGAACAATCAGTTCATGTAGACGGTAAAACAACTGTACTTTGGGCGGGTTTTTATGATCAAGCGTCTGCAATTGCAAATACAGATAATGGAAATATCCGTATTTTAAATAAAACCTTAGCAAACGATATACTAGGGTCTATTGAACATTCATATCTTAAGCCATTGATAAACAAAGGCTAGAGCCACATTATTTTCAAAGTTTCTTTTTAGCTTATCAAAGCGTGTGGCAATCGCTCGATAATCTTTAATTTTGCAAAAAGCGTTTTCAACTAAATGCCGAAACTTGTATAAATACCAGTCCATATGGTCATTGGATTGCTTACTATAGTCGGAGAAGTGAAAAAGTAGTACAAGGCGGCGAGCCGCAGACAGTACAAAAGCGTACGGCAAGGCGAGCCAACGCCGTAATACTTTTTCAATTCTTTGACTATATGTTGATGGGCTTTGATGTGGCTATCATCAATAAAGACCCATTCCATGTCTGGTTGGTTTATTACTTTGTTAAACAGTAAAATGAGCTTGTTATTGGCTGACCAACGGTTGAAGGCTTTGTAAACTGTATTGTGTTTCCCAAAATATTTGGGTAGGTCTCGCCATGGTAAGCCTACTCGCATTCGATACAATACACCTTCTACAGTCTTTCGTAAGTTGGGTTTGTCATACAAACCAATTTCAAGTGAAATGGGTTTAAGTCTTTTATATTGCTTATCATTTAGCGCTTATCATTTAGCATGAGTCTGGGCTTAGTCATAGCGAGTAGTTCTCTTTTTGGGTTAGAGCTTAAAGTGTACTATCTCGCTATTTTTTTGACAAAATTTTCTTTTTCAATGTTCAACACGCCCTAACATTGCTAGAAAAACATCGTCAGAAAAACATCGTTATAAAAAACATTTGCCAACATCAATCACAACACAAATGACCACACAAACAACTTGGCAACCATTGGACAGTTCGTTTATCATGATGAATGCCATTGAGCGAATGCCACTGACGCATTGACGCATTAAGGTACATTTTTTTACGGCAAGTTTTGTCATGTGAGGAATTTATGAACACCCCCATCAAGCATACCATGAGCCATATCATGAACCATGTTACTAAAAATCATGCGGCTAAGGGCAGTATTGCCCTTATCAGCGTGTTGTTGTCCGCTTGTGGGCAAATGAGCAACGCTCACGACAATGTGACGAATGGCGATGCGGTTACTCACAGTGACATGGCAGGTAAAACAGACAGCAAAGACATGTTGCCATCTAAAACGCTCAAAAACTTGTCTGCCTTGCCACAAATTACCGCTCATTTGGGTGAAACAGGCAAGCAAGTCATTGATGCCGATAAACCCACCTTGGTGAAGTTTTGGGCGAGTTGGTGCCCACTGTGCTTGGGGACTTTGGCAGAAACCCAAGACTGGCGACAAGACCCTGCCTTTGCAGGGCTGAACATCATCACCGTGGCAAGCCCCAGCCATTTAAATGAAAAACCTGCTGATGAGTTTCGCCAGTGGTATGCTGGCGTGCAGGGGGATTATCCTAAATTGCCAGTGCTGCTTGATGATTCAGGGGAGCTGATTGCTCGTCTTGGCGTGCAAGTGTATCCAAGTTGGGCGATTTTGGATAAAAAAGGCAATTTGGTGCGTCTGATAAAAGGCAACCTGACCACTGAGCAAGCCCAAGCGTTGGCGGCAAATGCAGATAAGGATTTTGCTGATTTAAAGGGCAAAAATACCCCCAGCGTGGTTGCCAATGCCAAACCAGTCTCATCAGCCAAAGCGTTTTATAAAGCCGATGGTTCGCCCATACGCACTAAAACCATTTATTTGGCAGGCGGTTGTTTTTGGGGCGTGGAAGCTTATATGGAGCGGATAGATGGTGTGGTTGATGCCGTGTCAGGCTATGCCAATGGCAATACCGACAACCCAAGTTATGAGCAAGTCATCGCAGGTTCGGGTCATGCAGAGACAGTTAAGGTAACTTATGACAGTGATAAAATTGACTTAGCAACTTTACTGGCATACTATTTTCGAGTGATTGACCCCACCAGTGTCAACAAGCAAGGCAACGACCGTGGTGTGCAGTACCGCACAGGCATCTATTATCCTAAAGACAGCACAGTAGAAGATAAAGCCGTCATTACCAACGCTCTGGCACAATTACAGAACAAGCACAAATCCTCCATCGTGGTAGAAAATTTGCCACTACGAAATTTTACCCAAGCAGAAGATTATCATCAAGATTATCTGAGTAAAAACCCCAATGGTTATTGTCATATTGATATCAGCTTGGCAGATGATGCCCTACCGACCGAACCATCGCAGAGCTTAGCACCTGCCAACAGCATTGAACAAGCTCTTGACCCCAAGCGGTATCAGACATATAAAGACAAAAATCTTAAAAACACACTCAGCAAAGCCCAATACAACATCACCCAAAATGGGGGTACAGAACGGGCATTTAGCCATGAATATGACCACTTATTTGCCCCTGGTATTTATGTCGATGTGGTCAGTGGTGAGCCATTATTTTTGTCCACAGACAAATACAATTCAGGGTGTGGCTGGCCAAGTTTTACCAAACCGATTGCCCCACAGGTCATCACCCAGCACAACGACACCAGCTATAACATGATACGCACAGAAGTTCGCTCACGAGTGGCAGACTCCCATTTAGGGCATGTGTTCCCTGATGGTCCTAAAGATAAGGGAGGCTTACGCTATTGTATCAATGGCGGTGCGTTGCAGTTTATTCCTGTGGATAAAATGCAGCAATCAGGCTATGGTGTGTTTGTGCCAAAAATTAAGATGAACAATGAAAACTAAGATGAAAAATTAAACATCGGTTCATAAACAGCCCACTCAAACGCCCACAGTTCCCCACATACCCACTTGCCACATGCCCACTTGGTTGGCGTTGCTATTGACGTTAGCCATGGTGATGCTGTTTTTGCTGTTGATGGGTTGGCGAGTGTGGCGTGGTTTTGCAGGTGGTTTGCCAACGTGGCTCACCACCGCCAGTAGTTTGTTGTTGATCAACTAATCAGCTTGTTTCATGACCTTTTTCTGCGTGGCTCACCAACGCCAGTAGTTTGTTGTTGATGGAGAGTGGGTTTGCTTTAATTACAAAAGAAAATCCGTAAGCAAGTATCCTGGGCTATCCGTGATTTTAATATGAGGCAGATTCAAATATGAAGTGCAACGCACCCTAAAACCCTGTTTTTATTTTCAGATCTTACAATAAGGAGACTTAATGAACCAATATTGCCTGCCTTTAGGGCTTGCGATTACCCTATGTGCCGCCTGCTCCCAATCGGAAGAACAAGCAAATACCGCCTACCCCGCAAGCACTGTCGGCGTTTCAATGAGCGCAACCGAAACGAACGCTTTTTTTAAAGACATGTACCAATCTTTTGAGCAAGCCGGCAAAGAACAGCCTGCGCTCAAATTACTACTGCAACAAGCCAATAATGATCAAAACCTGCAATACCAACAGCTTGACGGCATGATTGCCCAAGGTGCGAAAGCCTTAGTCGTCAATTTGGTGGACGTCTCTGCAGGACAAGAATTCGTCAATAAATATTGTGCCAAAGGCATTCCCGTGGTTTATATCAACCGCAACCCCGGCGATAAAAATCTTGCCGGCTGCCATAACAGCTATTTCGTTGACGGCGACGCGGCTTTAGCCGGCGTTATTCAAGGCCTGCAAGTGCTCAAACATTGGAATGCCAATCCTCAATGGGATAAAAACCAAGACGGCGTGATTGCCTATGCTTTATTGGAAGGCATTCCCAACCATGCCGGCGCCATGGCACGTACCAAATGGTCGGTAGGTACGATGCAAAACTATCCCGCCCTCGGTTTGCCGGTACAGAAAATCTTCCAAGAAACCGCTCTATTTCGCCGCGACAAAGCGGCAGAAGTGGTGGAAAACTGGATACAATCGCCCGAATTCAATCAAATAGAAATCTTGCTCGCCAATAACGACAATATGGCGATCGGCGCGATTGATGCCTTGAAAAAACACAATATTTCACTGCCTGTTTTCGGCATTGACGGCGGCGCCATCGGTAAAGACATGGTACGTGCCGGTGATATGGTGGCAACCGTATTTAATGATTACGACAATCAGGCCAGAACCGCCTTGCGCTTAGCCGCGAATTTAGCCGCCGGCGAAGAGGCGATGAAAGGCATTGATTATCGTATGGAATACAAAGTAATAAATGTTCCCTATCAAGACCCCGAAGCCGGTAAATAAAGATATTTGGAGAGATTGATGTTTCAACACACAGAGCGACACATAAAGCGTCGCTCTGTGTGTTGCCCTGAATTGGAAGAGGTTACACCTCTCCCACAAGATTATCCTCCCTAAAGGGAGGGGTTTCAACCAGTAAGGAAATTTTGATGAAAGCCACAACCAAAAAACCGTTTAAATATCGCAAGTATTTATCCCTCATTATTTTAGTCGTCATGTTTCTGCTGCTGACGATTTCGACCTTATTGCTGAACTATCTATTCGCCGCACGCTTTGCCCAATTGGCTCAAGCGCTTGATGTTTCCGGACAACAAGGGACAATTACGCAACAATTATCCAAAAACCTCTACGATATTAATCTATACATTCAAGAAGCCTTGGCGCAAAAAGCCCCGCTCTCTCAAACGGCGCAGCGGGAAGTCAAGCTAGAGGAATTACCGCAAATTGCCATTTATAAGATTGCGGAAATTCAGGCGCAGCGTGATTTATTTACTCAAGGCTTAGCGGCATTCCAAAGAGGTGGCAGCATCAGCGGCACAGACGGCAACAACGTAAATCTATCTCCTGCCGACAATCCTGCGGCGGTAAAAAGCTTGGCGGAAACCCAGAAGATTTGGACGCCTTATCTGGGTTTGCTCGATAACTTCATTCGCGATACGCAAAAAGGCGTGGTATCGGAGCAAACCAGTAACTATCTGGTCGATTATTCGCGCCTGTATAATCAGGCATTATTGACCGAAGCCAATCACCTATCCGCCGCCTTGGATACGGAAATTGCCAAACAATCCAAATTATCCGAACAAATTCAATTGGGCGGCTTGGTTTTGGCATTTCTCTTATTCTTCTTCATCGTCTTCGGCGCTCTGCGTCAATTACTGCAAGGCGACAGCCGCTTAGCCATTGCCCGTCAGCAGACCACCGATATTTTGGATACGGTAAATGAAGGCTTATTCCTGATTGACAAAGAATTGGTGATTTCCGACGAATATTCGCGCAGCTTGGAATCGATTTTGCAGAAAAAAGATCTGCAAGGCAAAACCTTATTAGAAATTTTGCAGGGCTCGATTTCAGAAGCGGATTTGAACAATGCCAAATTATTCGTCGATCAGCTATATAACGCTTGGGTAGTGGAAGAATTAATCCAAGATTTAAATCCCTTAAAGCAAATTAAGACCAATATTTTGGCAGACGACGGCACGGTAAAAACCAAATATCTGGATTTCAACTTCTTGCGCATCAACAATGGGCAAAACGATGAAGTGAATAAGGTATTTGTCAGCGTGATCGATGTAACCGAAGCGGTGCTTTTGGAAAGAAACCTTGAAAAAGTAAGAGAACAGCATGACCGCGAATTGGAAATGATCGGCACTATTTTATCCATCGATCAACAGCATTTATTGTCATTCATTGCCAATACCAAGCAAAGAATCGATAAGATGAACGAAGTCTTAAAACAAAAAGTGCATGGACGCATGGGTTTGCGCGATAAAAACAATCTGCTCTTTCGCGAAATGCACAGTCTGAAAGGCGACGCTTCGGCTTTGGGCTTGGAAGGCTTTGTTAATGCGGCGGAAAGACAGGAAGAGCTCTTAAAAGAATTGCAACAGCGTACCAATCTGAGCGGCAATGACTTCCTGTCCTTTACCGTAAACTTGGAAGAAATGCTGGAATTAAACCAATTCATCAGCAATTTGATCGAACGCCTGCGCATCATGGGCCGCAGCATGAACCATGCCGAAGAAGGCACCAATACCTCCGCAAATCTGCAGGCAGACAAAGCCATTGCGCAGACGCATTGGAAAGTCTATTTCGAACAGTATGCGCAAAACATTGCCCAACGCTACGGCAAACAGGTACGTCTGCAATGCGAAGGCTTCGACGAAGTCTATGCGCAAGACGAGCAATTCACGGTTTATAAAGATATTGCCGTCCAGCTTTTGAAAAATGCGATTGCGCACGGCATCGAAATGCCCGAAGTGCGCGAGGCGGCGGGCAAACCGGCGCAAGGCACGATCAAGCTCTTGCTGCGTAACAACGCCAAAGGAGAATTGTGCTTAGGTATTGAAGATGACGGACAAGGCATTCAATTGGATCAATTGCGGCAAAAAGCGGTAGAAGCCGGTTTGGCAAGCGCCGCCTCGGCGCAGCAGATGTCCGAACAGGCGCTGTACGGCATCATGATGACCTCCGGCATTTCCACCGCCAAACAGCAAACCCAAGATGCCGGACGCGGCGTAGGTATGGATATTGTGGCGGATTTGATAAAATCCGCGCAGGGCAAATTAAGCGTAACTAGCAAGGAAAATCAGTTCACCAGAATGGTGGCGATTTTTCCTTCAAATTAGAGGATAAAATATGGCATATACCTTAATGGTTGTTGATGACTCCAATATCATCCGTAATCGAATCACCAGAAGTTTTGCTGATTCGGACATTCAAATCGTCGCCTCTGCCAAAGACGGCGAAGAAGCGGTAGCAAAATTCGATCAATTCCGCCCCGATTTGGTCACCATGGATTTAACCATGCCGCATATGGACGGTTTGGAATGTATCAAACAGTTAGTGGCAAAAGGAACGGGCGTGAGCATTTTAGTCGTCTCCGCCCTCTCTGACAAAGCCACCGCTTTATTGGCTTTGCAATATGGTGCGCGAGGATTTATTTGCAAACCTTTTAATGAAAATGACATTAAAACGGCTTTGGAAAGAATGATTGCCATGCAGGAAAAAGCGAAAAAATAAAGCGCTGACAAGAAAAAAGAGCGGTCACACTGTGCCGCTCTTTTTTCTTGTCTTTATATAGTCTCTTAACTTCAAAATAAGATTATTCTAAGCGCTTCTCCTGACAAAATGTGTATCTCTAAGTCTCATTTTGAAGTTAAGGTACTATATTATTTTCGGAGAAGTGTTTCAACACGTAGAGCGACACATAAAGCGTCGCTCTACGTGTTGCCCTGAATTGGAAGAGCTTACACCTCTCCCACAAGATTATCCTCCCTAAAGGGAGGGGTTTCAACCAGTAAGGAAATTTTGATAAACACATATGAATCCTTGGACAATCCGCACCGCAGAAGAAAGCGACGTCGCCGCCATTACGCGCATCTACAATCATTATTCCCTACACTCCGTCATCAGCTTTGACGACAGCCCGCAATCCGAAGCGCAGAAACTCGCGCAAATGCGCAGCATTCTTGCCCATGGCGAATATCTGATTGCCGAAATGCAAGGCAAACTTATCGGCTATGCCTATGCCAAACCGTGGATGGAGCGCCCTGCCTATGCGCACAGTTTTGAAAGCACGATTTATTTGGACGCCGAACGCTCGGTAGAACGCTGCCGCGGCTTGGGCGCCGCCTTATATCAAGCCTTGATAGACAAACTTGCCGCGCGCGGTGATGTGCATGTCTTAATCGCCAATCTGACCTTGGGCAACCGTCCCAGCGAAGCCCTGCATGAGAAATTGGGCTTTCGCAAAATCGCCGAATTTCCCGAAGTCGGCTTTAAATTCGGACGTTGGCTGGGCATTCAATATTATGCCTACTATTTCCCCAAGCCATTATAGTCAAAGAATTGAAAAAGTATTACGGCGTTGACTCGCCTTGCCCTACGCTCTTGTACTGTCTGCGGCTCGCCGCCTTGTACTACTTTTTCACTTCTCCGAAATAGACGCAGCATAAAGCCGCTCTATCTATGGCGATTTATGATACCTTAGCCGCTTTTGCCGCTAGGCAAGGCGAATCTTTTATTCCATGAGTTACAGCACATGGCAGCTCGGTCTGCCGCAATCTTTAAACGCCGCACGCATCCTTTTCTACGACAGCGAATTTGTCCGCGAGCGGCATTATTATCCGAAACTGGCTTTGCTCCAGCTGTATCAGCCGGATTGGGCGCAGGTGCAATTATGCGATCCGATGCAGCAGGCAATGGAGGGACTGTGGGCGCAGCTTGCCGCCCATGAGGCACCGCTGGTGCTACATGCGGGCAGCCAAGATATCGAATTGATGTACAGCATCGGCGGAGTGCTGCCGCGGCAAATCCGCGATACGCAAATCGGCTTTGCCCTGTGCTATCCGCAGAAAGCAATCAGCTATGCCGATATGGTCGCGCATTATCTGGGCATTTTGCTGCCCAAAAGCGAGACCCGCAGCGATTGGCTGGCGCGCCCGCTGTCGGCGGCGCAATGCGATTATGCCGCCGATGACGTCTCACTATTGGCGCAAGTCTATCCTTTATTGGTGGCGGATTTGCAAGCCTTGGGACGACTGACTTGGTGGCAGGAAGAATGTGCGCGGCAATTGGCGCAAGCCCTTGCGCCGCCTGCGCCGCTGCCTTGGTACAAATTGCGCGGTGCGCCGCAGCATTTGCGCACCGCCCATTACGCCGCCGCACAGGCATTGACGGATATCCGCGAGCAGATTGCCGCCGCCAAAGATTTGCCGCGGCGCAAAGTCTTAAGCGATGAGGATTTGGTTGCTGCTGCACGCCGTCAGCCTGAAAATGCGCTGGATTTGGCGGAATTGCTGCCGCCGACGCATTCGATGCTGCAAGACAGCGCGGCGATTGAGACAGCATTTGCGCGTTATCGTCAAGAAAGTCCGCCGACCCCCGAACGTAGTTTGCGTTTGGCGGCGCGCGAGCAAAGCCGCTATCAGAAATTGGAAAAATATGTGCATCGCACGGCGGCGGCGCTCAATATCAGCGACGAGATGCTGGCAACGCCGCGGCAGATGCGCGAGTGGTTGAAAGACAAAGACAATGCCCTGCTCAATCAGGGTTGGCGGGCGGCATTTTTTCAGTCGATAGAGTTATAAGGTGTAGGTATGGAAAATCAAAGCGCTATTTCTTCGTATGACAATGCCGAGCGGGTCAAAGAGCCGCCGCGTTCCAGCGATGCCGAGCAGGCGGTCATCGGCGCCTTATTGCTGGACAATCAATGCTGGGACGAAGTCAGCGAGGTGGTGCAGGCGGAGGATTTTTATTATTACAACAACCGCCTGCTTTTCTCGGCGATTGCCGAATTAGCGGAGCGCAACGAGCCTTTCGACCGCCCGACTTTGCTCACGCGTCTGCGCGATAAGGAAGAATTGGACAAGGCGGGCGGCGACGAGTATTTGCGCCGCATCGCAATGGAAGTGCCAAGTACGGTCAATGCCGGAATTTATGCGCAAATTGTGCGCGAACAAAGCATTAAACGGCGTTTGATCAGCGCTGCCGGTGAGATTGCCAACAGCGCCTTTTTCCCCGAGGGGCGCGATGCGCGTACGATTTTGGATAATGCCGAGAGCAAAATTTTCGCCATTACCGAGTCTTTCGACCGCGGCGGCAATCAGGGTTTGATGAGTACGCGGCAAGTCTTGGCGGAAACCATCGATTTGATTGAAAAAATGGCGCAGATTGACGGCGAGGTAACCGGTATTCCCACCGGATTTACCGAGCTGGACAATATGACCAGCGGTTTGCAGCGCGGCGACCTGATTATTATTGCCGGACGTCCTTCGATGGGGAAAACGGCGTTTTCCATCAATATTGCGCAAAGCGTGGCTTTATTGGCGGAATTGCCGGTAGCGATTTTTTCCCTTGAAATGCCGGCGCGGCAATTGATGCTGCGGATTTTGTCTTCCCTGACTAAAATTCCGCAAAACCAGCTGCGCCGCGGTCAATTCAATCAAAATCACAATGCCTTCCAATATGCGGTCGGCTCGCAATTGATGAATGCGAAGATTTTTATCGACGACAGTTCCAATATTTCCCTGAACGAAATCCGCAACCGCTGCCGCCGCTTAAAACGCGAGCAGGGTGAATTGGGTTTGATTTTGATTGATTATATGCAATTGATGGAATTGCCTACCGGCGGCGGCTCTGATTTGAACCGCGCCACTCAAATCGGCGATTTGTCGCGCGGTTTGAAATTATTGGCAAAAGAATTGGAAGTGCCGATTATCGCGCTGTCGCAGTTGAACCGCTCCTTGGAAAGCCGCACCGACAAACGCCCGATTATGTCGGATATCCGCGAATCGGGGGCGATTGAGCAAGATGCGGATTTGATTATGTTTGTCTATCGCGACGTGGTGTATAACAAGCAAAACGCCAATCCGCGCGCGGCGGAAGTCATTATCGGCAAGCAGCGTAACGGTCCTATCGGCACGGTGCCGCTGATTTTTGAAGGCGAGTTTTCGCTGTTCCGCGATGCCGCCCCTTCT
Organism: Suttonella indologenes; assembly: GCF_900460215.1. Classification (NCBI taxonomy): domain Bacteria; kingdom Pseudomonadati; phylum Pseudomonadota; class Gammaproteobacteria; order Cardiobacteriales; family Cardiobacteriaceae; genus Suttonella; species Suttonella indologenes. The sequence continues at coordinate 222,284 of NZ_UHIA01000004.1, read as the reverse complement.
ATTGATGACGACGATTATTAAGGAATGCCATGCGTCCATTGAAAAAAATCATTGACCTTGCCGCGCTGCGCCACAATTGGCAGGTTTTGCAGGCACAAGCGCCGCAGGCGCGCATAATGGCGGTGGTCAAAGCCAATGCCTACGGGCATGATGCGCTGAGCGTGGCGCAGGCTCTTGCCGATGTCGCGCCCTGCTATGCGGTAGCCTGCAGCGAGGAGGCTGTGGCTTTACGGGCGGCGGGTCTGCGGCAGGCGATTGTCTTATTGGAAGGGATTTTCAGTCCCGAGGAAATCGCCCTGTGCGCCGAGCAGGATTTGCAGCCGGTAATTCATCACCAGCGGCAATTGGATTGGCTGGCCGCCGCGCAAACGCCGCTCAAGGCTTGGTTGAAAATCGACAGCGGCATGCACCGCTTGGGCTTCGCAGCGGCGGAGAGCGAGGCTTTGTTTGCGCAGGCATTATGTATGCCGTATGTGGATTGGCAGGGTGTGGTCAGTCATTTTGCCTGTGCCGACAGCGAGGATTTGGCGCATGCAGAGGGACAATTGGCACAGCTACAACATCTGCAGCTGCCCGATACTTGGCAGCGCAGCTATGCCAATTCCGCCGCCATATTCCGCCTGCCGGCGGCGCAGGGCGAATGGCTGCGCGCAGGGATTATGCTTTACGGTCTTTCGCCTTTTGAAGACAGCTGCGGCGCGGATTTCGGTTTGCAGGCGGTCATGACTTTGCAAACCGAAATTCTTGCCACGCATTATTTATCGCAAGGCGAGAGCGCCGGCTATGCGCAAGGTTTTATTGCGCCGAGCGAGGGTTATCTTGCCACGATTGCAATTGGCTACGGCGACGGCTGGGCGCGGCGGATTGAGAGCGGCAAAGTGCCGGTCTTGATTGAGGGCAGGCGCTATTATTTGGTCGGGCTCGTGACGATGGATATGGCTTTGATCTGGCTAGGGGCGGAGAATTATCCCGCCGGCACGGCGGTGGAGCTGTTCGGCAAGCAATTGGCGGCAGAAGAGGTGGCGGCGGCGGCAGAAACGATTCCTTATACCTTAAGCACGATGCTGACGCCGCGGGTGCGTTTGGAAGTGCGCCATGGCTAAGGCGAAAACGCGTTTTGTCTGCCAGTCTTGCGGCAGCAGTTTTCCCAAATGGCAGGGCAAATGCGATGCCTGCGGCGAATGGAATACGCTGCAAGAAGAAGCGGTCGTCGAGACGAAAACGCCGCCGCGCGGCGGGCGCAGCGGCGGTTATGCAGGGGTTGCCGCCGGTCAGGTGCAACGTCTGCATGAGGTGGATTTACACCGCGATACGGTCATGCCGAGCGGTATCAGCGAATTCGACCGCGTTTTGGGCGGCGGTTTGGTACGCGGCAGTGTGGTCTTAATCGGCGGTGATCCGGGCATCGGCAAATCGACTTTATTGCTGCAAACGGTGCATCATTTGGCGCAGCAGGTGGAATGTCTGTATGTCAGCGGCGAAGAAAGTCCGCGGCAGATTGGTTTGCGCGCTCAACGTTTGGGTTTGTCGCGCGAGAAAATCGCCTTATACAGCGAAACCCAAATCGAGCGGATTTTAGCCACCGCCGAAGCGCATCAGCCGCAGGTTTTAGTCGTGGATTCCATTCAAACCCTGTATTCCGAAGCACTGTCCGCCGCCCCCGGTGCCGTCAGCCAATTGCGCGAATGCGCGGCGCAATTGGTGCGTTTTGCCAAAAACAGCGGTACGACGGTATTTCTCATCGGACATGTGACCAAAGAAGGCGCGATTGCCGGCCCGCGCGTTTTAGAACATATGGTCGATACGGTGCTGTATTTTGAAAGCGAGGCGGGCAGCCGTTTTCGTATGTTACGCGCGATTAAAAACCGCTTCGGGCCGGTGAATGAACTGGGCATGTTCGCGATGCTGGAAAACGGCTTGAAAGCAGTCAGCAATCCCTCGGCGATTTTCTTATCGCGCCCCGACGGCAATCAGGCGGGTAGCGCGATTTTTCCTGTCTGGGAAGGCAGTCGCGCCTTATTGGTGGAAGTGCAGGCATTGGTCGATGCCAATAGCGGCAATTATGCCCGCCGCGTTACGCAGGGCTTTGACGGCGGGCGTTTGGCGATGCTGCTGGCGGTATTGAATCGTCATGGCGGCATTTCCATGCACGATATGGATGTGTATGTGAATGTGGTCGGCGGGCTGAAAATCAGCGAAACCGCCTCGGATTTGGCGGTCTTGGCGGCGGCAGTCTCGAGTTTGCGCGGCAAAGCGATTGCGCGCGATACCGTGATTTTCGGCGAAGTCGGTTTGGCAGGAGAATTACGCCCCGCCGCCAACGGCGAAGCCAGAATTAAGGCGGCGGAACAACATGGTTTTAAGAAGTTAATTTTGCCGCGCGCTAATCTGCCCCGCGCCCGTGCTAAACTGAGCATCTATGCCGCAGACACCTTGTCTGAGGCACTTGAACAACTTAAAGAAATGGAAGAATAACGATGTCTGAAGCTGAAAAAATCAATTTGGCGGTCTTTCCAGTGGCAGGATTCGGCACGCGCTTTTTACCGGCTACCAAATCCACGCCCAAAGAAATGTTGCCGGTGGTGGATAAACCGCTGATTCAATATGCCGTCGATGAGGCTTATGCCGCCGGTATCCGCAATATGATTTTTGTTACCGGTCGTAATAAATGGTCGATTACCGAACATTACGATATGGCCTATGAATTGGAAACCGAATTGGCCAATCGTAATAAACAAGAATTTATTGACGTCGTGCATCGTATTAAGCCGCGCGATATGCACATTACCTTTATTCGCCAAGAAATGGCATTAGGATTGGGACATGCCGTATTAATGGCGGAACCGATTGTGCGTGATCGTCCGTTCGCCGTTTTATTAGCTGATGATTTAATTATTAATAGCAATGGCAACCCTGTGATGAAACAAATGGTCGAGCTTTATAATAAGCATCAGCAAGGCGTTATCGGCGTGCAGCAAGTACCGGATGAGCATACCCATCGCTACGGTATTATTACCGAAGGCGCAAAATTAGATGAACGTACCTCTACCATTGAAGGCATCGTCGAAAAACCGCGTGCAGGCACTGCGCTTTCTAATTTGGCGGCAATCGGGCGCTATATTCTGCCGGGACGGATTATGCAAATCTTAAAATCCACCAAAGCCGGCGCCGGCGGCGAAATTCAATTAACCGATGCGATTCAAAAATTGATTAAGGAGAAAACCTTATTAGCCTATCGCTATGAGGGCAAACGCTATGACTGCGGCGACAAGCTCGGCTTCTTGCAAGCCAATATCGAATTAGGCTTGGAACATCCGCAATTAGGCAGCGAATTGCGCGATTATTTGCGCAGCCAAACCTTCTAATCTTTTCTTATCCAAGAGCCGATATTACATCGGCTCTTTTTTATTGCTTGCATAAATGAAAAATCGATTTTAAAATAGCCGGGTCTTAAGTGACAGTTATTAAATATACATAAGGAAGCATACATGAATTTAACTCAGCTTTTAGATGAAATTTCAAAATTAGATAATGCGACTTTCGTCGAATTAACCAATCAATTGAGCGCCCAACGCCAGAAACGCGCTCAAGAAATCCAAGCCGCCGCAGAACAACAAATCGCCGTATTGACCGGCGGCGAAGCGAAAGCCAAAGGCAAACGCCGCCCTGCCGCCGCTAAATATGTGCATCCGCAAAGCGGACAAACTTGGACGGGGCAAGGCCGCCAACCGAAATGGTTTAGCGAATACCTTGAAAAAGGCGGCAATGAAGAAGATTTAAAAATCAAATAATTTGCCGATAAAGAGCATTTAAAAAACCGACCTTTACGGTCGGTTTTTTATTGCCGCAGACTATCGTCGAAGAAGTGAAAAAGTAGTACAAGGCGGCGAGCCGCAGACAGTACAAGAGCGTAGAGCAAGACGAGCCAAGACCGTCATACTTTTTCAATTCCTCGACTATCGTCGAAGAAGTGGAAAAGTAGTACAAGGCGGCGAGCCGCAGACAGTACAAGAGCGTAGGGCAAGACGAGCCAAGGCCGTCATACTTTTTCAATTCTTCGACTATATAATGCCTTAGTTCTGTCTTGCCGCTATAATAGCCGCCTGAATTGAAAAGAGTATGAGATGCTGAAATTTTTTGAACGTTGGACGAATCCCTTTCCGGAGGGAGAAAATGGTTTTCCGCCTAAAACTTTATTGGCTTTTTGTCGCTATTATTCCCGCGGTTTTCTGTTACCGGTTGTTTTGGTAGGAATCTTTAGTTTTTTACTTGCTGTCATGGAAGTTTCGCTGTTTGCCTTTATGGGCAAAATCGTCGATTGGCTGGGCGCGGCGAATCCCGAGCATTTTTTGGCGGATGAAAAATGGCGTTTGCTAGGCATGAGTTTGGTTTTGCTGCTGTTTTTGCCGCTGACGAATTTGATGACTTCTTTGGTGCGCCATCAGGCCTTAATGGGCAATTTCCCGATGGCGGTGCGCTGGCGCATGCATAATTATCTGCTTGGGCAGAGCATGGGCTTTTATCAGGACGAGTTTGCAGGGCGCGTGTCCACCAAAGTAATGCAGACGGCTTTGGCGGTGCGGGAATTGGTGCTGAAAACCATGGACGTGATGGTCTATGTGGTGGTGTATTTCTTCTCAATGTTTGTGTTATTGGCGAGCATTCATTGGGTCTTGCTGCTGCCGATTATCGTCTGGTTTGCTTTCTATATCGCCATGCAGTGGCATTTTGTGCCGCGTTTGAAGCGCGTGGCGCAGGAGCAGGCGCATGCCCGTTCGACCATGACGGGACGCATCACCGATGCCTATACCAATATTTCCACGGTCAAACTCTTTGCCCACACACAGCGCGAAAGCATTTATGCACGCGATTCCATGAGCGATTTCATGCAAACGGTGTACCGCCAATTCCGCTTGGTCACGGGCTTGAATATTTGTATGGCAAGCATCAATTACGGCTTGATTTTCGCCGTTACCGCGGTCGGAATCGGCTTATGGCTGGACGGCGATGTCGGTGCCGGTGCGATTGCGGTGGCGGTATCCTTGGCTTTGCGCTTAAACGGCATGTCGCATTGGGTAATGTGGGAAGTGAGCAGTTTGTTTGAGCAAATCGGCACGATAACCGACGGCATGAATATGTTGAGCCTGCCCAAAAACGTGCAAGATGCGCCTGATGCCAAGACCTTGCAAGTCAGCCAAGGCGAGATTCGCTTTGAGAACGTGAATTTCAGCTATCAACGCCATCATAAAGACGGCAGCAATGAACTGCTTAATGTGATTAGCGATTTGAATCTGCACATTCGCGGCGGCGAGAAAATCGGCTTGGTCGGGCGCAGCGGTGCGGGTAAATCGACTTTGGTCAATGCCTTGCTGCGTTTTTACGATATTCAGTCGGGGCAAATCCTCATTGACGGACACAATATCGCAGAAGTCAGTCAAGACAGTTTGCGCCGCCATATTGCCATGGTTACGCAGGATACCTCATTGCTGCACCGCTCGGTGCGCGAGAATATTCTCTACGGTCGTCCCGATGCCACGGATGCGCAATTGCAGGCGGCGATTGAACAGGCGGAAGCGACGGAATTTATCGCCCATTTATCCGATCCGCAGGGTAATGAAGGCTTAGATGCGCAAGTTGGTGAGCGCGGCGTGAAACTCTCCGGCGGACAGCGACAGCGGATTGCCATTGCCCGCGTTTTGCTCAAAGACGCGCCGATTCTGATTTTAGACGAAGCCACTTCCGCTTTAGACAGCGAAGTGGAAGCGGCGATTCAAGCCAGCTTGGACAAGCTCATGCAGGGCAAAACCGTGATTGCCATTGCCCACCGCTTATCGACGATTGCGCAAATGGATCGCTTGGTCGTATTGGAAGCCGGTCGGATTATCGAGCAGGGCAGCCATGAGGAATTATTGGCGCAAAACGGTGTTTATGCGCGACTGTGGTCACGCCAAACCGGCGGCTATTTGGGCGATGAGGATTGAGAACCCGTTTATTGCGCGCTATGCCGATGTAGCCGGCGATAGTCGGTCAGGGAAAGCTAATCGCATCTTGAATGACATGATTTCTTATTCCGAATTCGCGCTATACTATCATTCACGCAGCGGAGTATATGCTCCGCTTTTTCTTAGCTTATTTGGGCTATACGTTTATTATAGTACCTTAACTTCAAAATGAGACTTAGAGATACACATTTTGTCAGGAGAAGCGATTAGAATAATCTCATTTTGAAGTTAAGAGACTATACATGATTGGATAGAGGACGGAGATGTTTCGCAGTTTCTTTTTAAACCGCCGCTGGTTCGCTTGGTCGGCTTTGGGCTCGGTGCTGATTTTATTGGCAACATGGTATCGCGTAACCTTGGATGTGGATATCAATACTTGGTTCCGCGATTTTTACGATATGGTGCAAAAAGTCTTGGCGGAGCCTAATAGCATCAGTTTTGAAGAATTTCTGCTTAAGATGCTGACCTTCGGCAAAATCGCCGCGGTCTATGTCAGCATTGCGGTGCTGCTGGACTTTTTTGTCCGCCATTATGTATTTCGCTGGCGCACGGCGATGAATGATTACTACACCGCCCATTGGCAGAAATTGCGCCATATTGAGGGCGCTTCGCAGCGCGTGCAGGAAGACACGATGCGCTTTGCTCGCATTGTAGAGGCTTTGGCGGTCTCGCTTTTGCATTCCGTGATGATTTTATTCGCCTTTTTACCAGAATTGAACAAGCTCTCCGTGCATGTAACGCAATTGCCGTGGATTGGCGCGGTGTCCAATTCGATGGTCTGGGTAGCTTTGATTTCCGCCGCCGTCGGCACGGCATTATTGGCGGGCGCGGCGATTCGTTTGCCGGGACTGGAATTTAACAATCAAAAAGTCGAAGCCGCCTATCGCAAAGAATTGGTTTTCGGCGAAGACCATGCCGACCGCGCCCGCCCTGAAACCTTAGGGCAGCTTTATGAAAACGTGCGCAAAAATTATTTTATTCTCTATCTGAATTATCTGTATTTCGACTTGGTGAAATGGGCGTATTTGCAAGCCAGCGTCCTCTTTCCCTACATTGCGCTCGGGCCGAGCCTGATTGCCGGCGCCTTGACCTTGGGCATCATGCAGCAAATCGTGCGCGCTTTTGGTAAAGTGGAAGGCGCGTTTCAGTTTCTCGTCGTTTCATGGGGCAATATTGTCGAGCTGATGTCGATTTACAAGCGCCTCAATGCCTTTGAAAAAACCTTGAAGGAGTAAAGCATGGATTTTCAGCCGCTGCCACGTGAGGCTTTGCAGGAACAAATGGCAAATCTTGCCTTAATGATACTGCTGCTTGTCTTGCCGCTTTATGTAGGCTTGATATTTGTTCTGTTCTCAATGTTTTCCCAATCGGAAACCTTCTTTTTAAAGGCTTTGTTTTGGGGCGCTATTTTGGCGCTTGCTTCTGCTGCTTACGGCCGCTATTTCTGCGTCCTGCGCCATCGCCGCTGTCAATGGCGGCTGGATAATCATAGTCTCTGTTTTCATATCGGCTTGTGGCAGCGTCATGAATATTACATCGCGCGTTCGCGCGTGCAATATGTGGACGTTCGGCAAGGGCCTTTGGAACGCCGTTTCGGGGTCAGTCAATTGTTTATCCATACCGCTGGCGGCATGAATGTCGTTGTTCTTAGAGGCTTATTGTATGAAGACGCGCAAGCGGTACGCCATGAATTGATTGGCGAGCATACACCGCCTGCCAGCGGACTTGCCTCATGACGGCTTTTGAACTGGGCGTCGCCTTAAATGCCCTGACACCGCGCCGCCTGCACCGTCATTCATGGCTCTTTATTACGATAAATCTCGTGATCGGCAACGTCATACCGTTGGCGCTGGGCTTATGGCAGCAATTTCGCGACCCGACGGCGACCAGCATTATCTTGATTCTTGCCGCTCTGCTGATTGTGCTGCCCTTGGTGCATGCGCTTTCCTACCGCCTGCATATCAGTGGCGAAGATATCGTCATTTATAGCGGTCGCCTGTTTAAATCCGTGCGTCATGTGCCGCTGGCGAATCTACATAATGTCAATCTTCGCCGCAATGTTTTGCATCGTTGGCTGGCGGTGGCGGAAGTGCGGCTTGAAACCGCGGGCAGCGGCGGCGAATCCGAAGCCGTATTGCGCGTACTTTCTTTAGAAGACGCGCAGCATTTGCAGCGCTATCTGCTCAGCCAGCAGCAAAGCCAATCATCGCCGCATCACTCCGCCCTCGCACAGACGGAAGCGCAAATCCCGCATACCGGCGATAATCTGCTGCCCCTGCCGCACGGCGAACTCATCCGCCTTGGCTTAAGTACTAACCAAGGCTTGGGCATCTCCGCCTTTATCTTTTATGTATTCATTGAGTTTCAGGATTATGATCGCATGGTAGCGTGGATTGGCGGGCGTCTGTTTGACAGTCTGTGGCTGACGGAAATCTTGAGCCGCTGGTGGATCATGGCATTGCTTGCCCTCTTTGTCCTATGGATATTGAATAAACTCTCCGCCATTCTCTTTGTTTATTTAGGCTACAGCCATTTCACGCTCTTAGACAGCGGCGGCGAACGCATTCAGCAGCAACGCGGACTGCTGACCCAACACAGCAGCCATATCCGCAAAACCCGCATACAGGTCTGGCGCATCCAGCAAAATCCCAGCCTGCGCCTGTTTAAGCGTTACCGCATCAGCATCGATACCGCCGTCATGGACGGCGGCAAAGGCGGCGAGCGCGGCATCAGCCTGTTAGTGCCGATTGCCGAGCAGGAGACGATTCAAAGCCTGCTCCGGCATTGGCAACTGCCGTATTTTACGCAGGTGCAGCAATTAGCGGCGCGGGCATGGCGCAGAATCTTCATTGCCTATGTCTTTAAGAGCAGTCTTTATTGCGGCATCTTAGCACTGGGCTTGGTCGGTTTCTCCGAAAAAATTCCCGTGCAATCCGCTGCGTGGCTATGGCTTGCCCTGATACCGCTGCAATTGATTGCCGCCGTAAGGCGCGCCGCCTTTGCCGGCTGGCATTGCGAAAAAGGCTATTTCTTCTACCGCGACGGCTGGCTGTGGCGACATTGGCATATCATCGCTTTGAAAAACATCCATGCCATCGCCCTGCAACATAATTACTTTGACCGCCGCTACCGCATGGCAAGCCTTATCCTCGACAGCATGGGTTGCAGCGCCTTAAACCGTCCCTTTGCCATTCGCTACCTGCCGCAGGAAACCGCAAAAATTTTGGCGAAACTGCTGTGGCAGCGCCAAATCAAACAATCGGCGAAACGATGAATACGAGGTGGGGCAAACCCGCCGTATTTTTCATTCTTTATCGTCGGAGAAGTGAAAATTAAAGTATAGTAAATTCATGGCAAAATTAATCATTTTTCAGTAGGGCAGGTCGGATACTTATATCCGACATTACTTAAAATATAAATTTGTCGGATTTAAAAATCCGACCTGCTTCTCTATAAATCAGCAGCTTAAATATTTACATCCAACACAATTTGTCATGACCTGTGCTTTCTAGCGTAAACGTCCTAAGCTAAGGTTGAAAATATAATGTTCGTATTTGTCATGAATCGACTATACAAGGCTGCGAGCCGCAGACAATACAAGAGCCTACGGCAAGGTGAGCCAAGTCCGTAATACTTTTTCAATCCTTCAACGATAGCATATCCCCTAATGCCGCCACCCCGCCAACATCAAACGCATTTTTAATCCCCAATAGCTGCTCAAGCCGGTGGTGCTGTGTAGCACCCGCCCCTGACGCACCAGCACGATAGTCGGCGTAACCTGCATTTGCCATTGCCGCGACAAACTGCCGTCGGCATCATTAATATTGTCAAAATGCCAAGCCTGCTTATCCAAATAAGCGCGAATATCGGCATCGCTGCCCGACTGCACCGCCACGCCTAAAACCGCCACCCCGTCTTCATGCAGTTTCTGTATCACCGGAGAAGTATGGCGGCATATGCCGCACCAGCTGCCCCAAAAATACAACAGCACCGTTTGATTGCTACTGTGCTGCGCCAAGGTAAGCGAACTGCCGGATAGCGTAGAAAGCGGATGCGCAGCGGCATCCAAAGGTGCAGAAGGACGACGCCAGTAATCCGCGGCAACACTTAAGACCGCCAAGAACAAGGCAAATTGCAGAATATTTTTAACAATCGATTTGAGAATTTTGTGCATAGAAGAAAAATGTCAGTCGAATAACATGTTTTATATATTGAAATTGCATCAACATGCCCAACATGCGCTTTCTTTTAAAATGACTAAGCCAAACCTTGGAAAGCACAAGCATTTTCAGATCATTACTATCGACTGAATATCATATAGTCGGAGAAGTGAAAAAGTAGTACAAGGCGGCGAGCCGCAGACAGTACAAGAGCGTACGGCAAGGCGAGCCAAGTCCGTAATACTTTTTCAATTCTTTGACTATAAATATCAGCCCGCCTTATCTTGCTCATGATCAGATAAGGCGAGTCTTGTTCAGCGATTAATGACGAAAATGGCGCATACCGGTGAATATCATGGCAATGCCGTGTTCGTTGGCAGCATCAATGACTTCTTGGTCGCGCATGGAGCCGCCTGGCTGAATGATGGCGCTCACGCCGCCGGCGGCAGCGGCATCGATGCCGTCGCGGAAGGGAAAGAAGGCATCGCTGGCAAGCACGAGTTCGCTTTGGCTTAATCCTTCGTCTGCGGCTTTCATGGCGGCGATTTTGGCGGAATAGACACGGCTGGTTTGTCCTGCGCCGATGCCGACGGTGGCTAAGTCTTTCGCCAGCACGATGGCATTGGATTTCACGGCACGCACCACCCGCCATGCAAAGAGCAGGTCGCTGATTTCGCTATGGCTGGGCTCGCGTTCGCTGACGATATTGATGTCGCTTTGCGCGATTGTGCCTCTGTCCCAATCCTGCACCAAGATGCCGCCCTGTATGCTTTGGATTTGCCATTCCTGCGTGCTGTGTCCGTCGTTTTTGATTTCCAAGACGCGGATATTCGGCTTTTGCGCAAAAACTTCCAGCGCTTCGGGGCTGTATACCGGCGCGAGGATGACTTCTACGAATTGGCGGCTGATGATTTCTTTGGCGGTGTTGGCGTCAATCGCGCGGTTAAAGGCGATGATGCCGCCGAAAGCGGAGGTCGGGTCGGTACGATAGGCGCGTTCGTAGGCTTCTTGCGGATTGATGCCTTGCGCCACGCCGCAGGGATTGGCATGTTTGACGATTACGCAGGCGCAGTCGGCAAAATTCAAGACCGCGCGCAGGGCGGCATCGCTGTCGGCGTAATTATTATAAGAGAGTTGTTTGCCTTGCAGCTGTTTGGCACCGGCGAGGCTGTTGCCGCTGGGGCGGTTGGATTTGTAGAAGGCGGCGCGTTGGTGCGGGTTTTCGCCGTAGCGCAAGATTTCGCTGCGTTGGAAATGAAGGCTGAGTTGTTCGGGAAAATCATCGTTTTCGCTGTCGTATTGATTAGACAGATAAACGGCAATCGCGCGGTCGTAGTCGGCGGTATGCGTGAAGGCTTTGACGGCGAGCTGATTACGCATTTCCTGCGAAATGCCTTGGTTTTCAATCGCGGCGATGACGGCGGGATAATCGCCGGGATTGACCACTACCGCCACATCGCGATGATTTTTCGCCGCGGAACGCAGCATGGAAGGCCCGCCGATGTCGATGTTTTCCACCGCTTCTTCGAGGCTTACGCCTGCTTTTTTAATCGTCTGACGGAAGGGGTACAGATTAACGACCACCAAATCAATCGCCCCGATACCGTTTTCCGCCATCACGGCTTCGTCTGTGCCGCGGCGCGCCAAAATGCCGCCGTGAATTTTCGGATGTAGGGTTTTGACGCGTCCGCCCATAATTTCGGGAAAACCGGTGTGTTCGGCAACGTCTTTAACCGCAATGCCGGCTTCGCGCAGAGCAGCGGCGGTACCGCCCGTGGAGAGCAGCTCGATGTTTAAGGCGTTTAAGCGGCGGGCGAAATCCAACAATCCGCTTTTATCGGATACGCTGATTAGGGCGCGTTGCGGGCGTAAAAGAGAAGTATGGCTCATGGTGGCTCCGGTGATTACTGGCTGAAAGCAATATGATAGCGCATGAGGGCAAAAACGAGAATGCACAGATGCGGCGCGGTTTGCTAGAATAGCGTTTTTCATTTTGATTGGGTGGCGGTTTTGCACAGAATAGCCTTCTTTTTTGCCTGTGGCGCATTTCTATTGCCGCTACGTTTGTGGGCGCATCAATGCGCGGTGGATCCTTTAATGCAATATACGCGCTTGGGCGGCGACGTCTCGGATAATCGCGTGCATGTGGAGTCGGACAGCTCGGTAAGCGATTTTCTGACCGCGAATTTCGAGGGCGAGGTTAAAGTTCGCCAAGGGGATAAATACATTTTTGCGCCGAATGTGAAATATGTGCGCGAAAGCGAACATATTGCCGCGCCCGAGGGCGTGATTGTGGGCATGCCGACTGCCGCCGTACAAGGCAAAGACGGCGAGTATTTCATGCAGGAAAACCGCCTGACCTTTGCCGACGCCGATTATTATCTCAGTCCTAAAACCACAGCGGCAGGCGATCACGGCAGCAACGGTCATGCCGAAAAAGCCGTGATTGATCGCAGCAGCAATATCGATCATTTGGAAAACGTGACTTGGTCGACTTGCGAACGCGTCGATCCCACTTGGCAGTTAAAAGCCCGCACTTTGGAAATCGACAATAATGTCAACCGTGCGGTGGCGCGCGACGCGACTTTCCGCGTGGCGGATACGCCGGTATTCTGGCTGCCGTATTTCAGCTTTCCGACCACCGACGACCGCGCCACAGGCTTTTTAACCCCTTCCATCGGCTCTTCGGATCAACGCGGTTTGGAAATGGAAATTCCCTATTATTGGAACATCGCACCCAATCAAGACGCGACTTTCACTTTGCATCCGATGAGCAAACGCGGCTTAATGCTGGGCGCGGAATACCGCTTTTTGACCGAAAAGCACTCAGGAGAAATCAGCGGCGCGATTCTGCCTTCGGACGCCAAATACGATCATAACAACCGCTGGCAAATGGCGGCAAAATACCGCTACGACATCAATCCGAATTGGACTTTCGATCTGCATTATCAAGACGTCTCCGATATCGATTACCAAAAAGACTTGCGCGGCGAGCTGGATATATATGACAAATGGTATCTTGACCGCTATGCGCGTCTGCGCGGCTCGGGCGACTGGGGCAATCTGATGCTGCGCGTGCAGGATTACAAACGCGTCAGCCCCGATGTCAGTAAACACAGCACGCCCTATAGCCGCATGCCGCAGATTTTATACAGCAAAGACTGGCGTGAAGACAATTTCCGCTTCGGCGTGAGCGGCGAAGCGGTGCGCTTTGCCAAAGACGATTACGGCGATGCCAACCGTTTTTCCCTGAATGCGGAAGCCGCCTACCGACTGGGCGCGAGCTACGGCTTTATCGAGCCGAAAATCAGCCTCTCGGCGCGTCATTATATGTTCCATCCTGAAAACGGACGTTTCCGCGACGGCAATAAAACCTTGGTCATGCCTACGCTGAGCATTGACAGCGGCTTAATTTTCGAGCGCGCCTTCACTTGGGGCGGCGAGGGCTACACCCAAACCTTGGAGCCGCGTCTGTTTTATCTCTACACGCCTTATAAAGACCAAAGCGACATCCCTAATTTCGACAGCGACGAGCTGACCAAATCTTGGAGCTGGCTCTTTGCTCGTAACCGCTTTAGCGGCGGCGATAAAATCGGCGATGCGCATCAATTGACCACCGCCCTCACCTCGCGTTTTTACCGCGATGAGGACGGCTTTGAAAAAGCACGTTTTTCCATCGGTCAAATCCAATATTTCAACGAGCGCCGCGTAGGGCTGAACAATAATACCAAAGTGGCGGATAACAATTCCGTCTTGGTCACGGAAGGGCAATACCGTTTTGACAGCCATTGGTCTTTATACGGATTATCCTTCTGGAACCCCAATCAGCGGCGAAACGAGCGCAACATCGTCGATGTGCGCTATAACCTCGACACCGACCGCTATATCCATTTCGGACACCGCTACAATCAAAACGACTACGACCAATTAAGCATCGGCAGCGGCTGGCGTTTTGCTCCGCAGTGGCGCGTTTTCGGACGCTATGACTATTCCCTGCGCGAAAACCGCGGCTTTAATACCATGTTGGGCGTGGAATACGACGATTGCTGTTGGGCATGGCGCGTGGCCGGGCGGCATTACCGCGACGAACCGGACAGCCTCAAACATCATAATGCTGTTTATTTAGAATTTATTTTCAAAGGCTTGGGCAATATGGGCAGCCGTACCGGCAAATTATTGAACAAGCAACTCACTGGTTTCACCCCCCTACCGCAGGAGAAAAATTTATGAAGCGCCTTGTATTCCTCATGTTTTGCCCGCTCTTAGCCGGCGCGCAAAACCTGCAATTCGGTCCGCAGGCGGAATATGCCCAATCGCAGGCACAGCCGCTTGACGAGATTGCCTTGGTTATCAATCAAGAAGCAATCAGCCGCCGTCAATTGGAAAAAGAGCTGACCGCCGCCCGCGCCGCTTTACCGCGCGATATTCCCTTATCAGGTACGCAGTTGCAAGAACTGCTGATGGATCGCGTGATTATTCAGCATGTGATTGAACAATTAGCGCAGCAATATCAAGTGCAGGTCAGCGATGAAGAGATTGATGAAGGCATTATGCGCGTTGCCGAGCAAAATCAGCTCAGCCCTGCCGATTTGCAGAGCCAAGTGCAAAAGCAAACCGGCATGAATGCGCAGCAATACCGGCAAAGCGTGGCGGAGCAAATCCGTCAAGCCAAATTGCAGGAAGCCTTAGTGGGCAATCAAGTCAGTATCACATCCGCGCAAATCAATGATCAATTAACCCAAATCGCCCGCCGCGAAGGCAGCACCATACATCTGCAAGATCTGCTGCTGCCCGTGCCTAATCTGCCGGTGGAAGAACGCGGCGCCGCGATTGCCGAAACCCTCGCTCGCATTTCAGATGCCTTGCGCGCGCATAACAATGATTTAAGCCAAGCGGCGGCGGAGATTCCCGAAGCCAGACTGGTCGATTTGGGACAAGTCAATATCGGGCAAATTCCCCTGCGCTTTGCTAGTGCCGTGGCGGGTTTGCGCGGCGGTCAAATGGTCAATAAACCGGTGGTCGATGCCGACGGTATGCACTTCCTGAAAGTCGTCAGTACCTCGGTAGCGGGCGGCGAAGGCTATATCGTGCCGCAGGCACGGATGGCGCATATCCTGATTCGCCATAATCCGCACAACCCTCAAGCGGCAAAAGCCGCCATCGAGCAAATTTATGCCGCGCTTCAACAAGGCGCGGATTTCGCGACTTTGGTACAGCAATACTCGCAAGACCCCGCTTCCGCCCTGCGCGGCGGCGAATTGGGTTGGTTGAGCGCCGACACCCTTGAACCGCGTTTTGCCGAGCAAATGATTAAAGCGCCGCTGGGCAGCCTGCAAGCGCCTTTTGAAAGCAGCTTCGGCTGGCATATTTTGAAAGTCTATGAGCGCGAACAAGTGGATCGCAGCGAAGACATGCTGCGCGAACGCATCCGTGCCAGCCTCTACCAAAGCGCCATGCAGCAGGCATGGGAGCGCCGCATTATCGAAGCACGGCAAAATGCCTATATCCGCATTTACTAGGAATAAGCATGGCTGAAGTCCGCGCCGCCAAACATTTAGGGCAGCATTTCCTAGCCGACGATCATGTGATCGGCGACATGCTTAGTGCCATCTATCCGCAGCCCGACGAGCGCATCATCGAAATCGGGCCGGGCTTGGGGGCGCTGACCTTACCCGTGCTTGCCAAAGCCGGCGCGCTGACCGCTATCGAATTCGACAGCCGCGTATTGGCGCCTTTGGCGCGCAAAGCGGCGGCGGTCGGCAAACTCAATCTTATCGAAGCAGATGTACTGACGGTGGATTTTGCCGATTTGGGACTGGCGGCACCGCTGCGTATCATCGGCAATCTGCCCTACAACCTTTCCTCTCCCATACTCTTTCATTGCCTCGCGCAGCGCCAACACATCCAAGACATGCATTTTATGCTGCAAAAAGAAGTGGTGGAGCGGATTGTCGCCCAGCCGAATAACAAAGACTATGGACGTTTGAGTTTGATGTTGCAGCAATATTTGCTAACCGAATCGCTTTTTGATATTCCGCCCGAAGCCTTTGATCCGCCGCCGAAAGTCGATAGCGCGGTCGTCAGACTCGTGCCGCGTGCCGCACCGCAATGGGCGGTGCAATCGCCGGCGCATTTTGCCTTAGTGGTAAAAACCGCCTTTGCCCAGCGGCGCAAAATGCTGCGCAAATCGCTGTCGCATTGGTTTAGCAGCGAAGCATTGCAGCAACTCGATATTGACCCGACCCTGCGCCCCGAAAACCTAGACGGCGCAGGTTTCGCCCGATTGGCAGACGCCTTATTGGCAAAGGAAGCGCAGAATGATTAAACAAGCCATCATCACAGGACACAGCAGCGGACTCGGAGAAGCACTCGCCGCCGCCTTACTGGCGCAGGGCGCACAGGTTTGCGGCATCGCCAGACGCAGCAATGCCACACTCGCCGCGCAATACGGCGGACAATTGCAGCAAATTGCCTTGGATTTAAGCGATAGCGCTGCCTTGCAGCAATGGCTGGAAAGCGCGGCATTTGCGCAATTCTGCCAAGGGCAAGAACTATGGCTGTTTAACTGCGCCGGCACGCAAGAGCCGGCTCACTTACTGGGACGGCAGGGCGCGGCAGCCATTGCCCAAGCTGTCGCCCTAAACGTCAGCGCGCCCCTAATGCTCGCCGATGCCGCCGCCGCATTAGCGCAGCGGCTGCGTATCGTACATATCAGCAGCGGTGCCGCACATAAAAGCTATGCCGGCTGGTCGGTCTATGGCGCCGGCAAAGCCGCGCTTGACCATCATGCCCGCAATATCGCCGCCGAAGCGCAGCCGCATATTCAGGCGGTCAGCATCGCTCCGGGCGTGATTGATACCGCCATGCAGGCGGAAATTCGTGCCAATACCGATTTCCCCATTCGGCAGCGTTTTCTCGATTTGCAGCAAGACGGCGCATTGCAAAGCGCGCCCAGTACCGCCGCCACCCTTTTGGCTTATTGCGAAAGCGCGGCATTCGGACAAGAAGCCGTGGTCGATATTCGTCATTTAGTCGAATAATGCAAGCCCGTTCACTGTTCCGACATATCGAAAACACTTACCACGTCCAAGCGGAATACCTATGGCAAGGCTTTCCCGACTATGCCGTATTCCGCGCACCTAATCGCAAATGGTTTGCCCTCTATAGAGCGACTGCCCTTACCTTCTTGCGAAGTAATCTGCAACTCACCGCCGTGCGCTTCTATAGTCGGAGAAGTGAAAAGTAATACAAGGCGGCGAGCCGCAGACAGTACAAGAGCGTACGGGCAAGGCGAGCCAACGCCGTAATACTTTTTCAATTCTTTGACTATAACATCCTCCATTTCTTCAAGAACGATACCAACGCTCTCAGGAAATTGTCCATTGATTTCTGCGATCAAACGCTTCAGCCAAGGCTGTAAATCCAAGTCTTGTGCACGAACGGCGCGCGCGCCGTTCTCCAACTGCACCAGACGCAGCATATCTTCTACCAAGGATTGCATACGCAGACTATGGCTGCGCATTTCCTACAGGGGCATCTGCCATTTCTCCGGTATATCCTCTTGATGCTGCATAATTTCCAAGAAACCGCATAAAACGGTAAGCGGCGTTC
Source organism: Suttonella indologenes (assembly GCF_900460215.1). NCBI lineage: Bacteria > Pseudomonadati > Pseudomonadota > Gammaproteobacteria > Cardiobacteriales > Cardiobacteriaceae > Suttonella > Suttonella indologenes. The sequence continues at coordinate 204,511 of NZ_UHIA01000004.1, read as the reverse complement.
TCAGCTCATGTGAGGCATTTTCGACAAAGGCTTTGCGTCGCGCCTGCTCTTGATAATATTTGCTCACATCCCTTGCCAATAACAGCCCTCGCCTTTTTGAAAAGGCAATTGCACGAATTCAAGCACATAATTGGACTCGGAGAATAAGCGCAATAAGACACTGTCGGCAGACTGCATACGTTCCCAAAATCCTTCTGCCCCTTCGCCGCGCAACATGAAATCGACTTTATTGCCGATATCCAAGCGGCGGTCCAGTCCTAAAATTTCCTGCGCCTTGCGGTTAAAACCGAGCAGACGCCCCTGCTGCTCGATAATCAGCGCCACATCGGGAAATATTATTAACCACGCGGTGATAAACGCTTAAAAAGCCTTGCAGGCGGTGTTTGCGTTTGCGCGACTGTTCGCGTGCGCGATAATGGCAGGCGGCTATTTCATCATAAGGAAGGCTGAGATCCGGCGGCAATTTCTTGGCGCCTGTCCTCATCCAAGACAAAAGAATATGCTGCTGGCGATATTGCCATAGCAATACAATCAGCAGCATGATGCTTAAGGACCATGCGCCTAGGGAGAAAAAACTGCTTACTATCGCAACGGCGGCTAAAATAAAGCAGAGCGTGAGAAGGCGCACAAATCTAAGTTTATAACATCGAACGAATGACCGCCGCCAAAGCAATCAACAGTCCTAAAGCGGCAAGGCCGACCGCCACTTTGCCCAATTGCTCGGATTTAGCGACTTGTCTTTGCAAATAAATGACATCCAGACGCTGACGCTCGACATCGGCGCTAAAATCCAACAAGGCGGCATTGCTGCTTTGCGCACTCAGTTTTTCTTCCAAGCGGTTGAGGCGTTGAGCCACTTCCGGCGGAGTGCTCGGCGCACTAGGTCTGCCGGCTTGTTGTGCGGCATTCAAGCGGGCTTCCAAATCATCCAAGCGCGATAAAATTTCGGGCGATAAGGCTGCAGCAGCCGGCGCAATCGGCATGACGCTTTCTTGCAAGACCGGCATTTCCGCTTCGCGCGGCGCTTCTCTTACTGCGGCACGCGGCGGTGGCGCTTCCTCAAAAGTTTGATGCGCCGGAGCAAAGTTTTCCTGCGTCAATTCAAAAGGACTGTCACCGCTCAGACTTGTCGCTTTGCCGTAAATATTTGCCGGTTTGGCAGGTTTGGCTTTTTCAACAGGCGGTGTAGGCGCTGCAGCCGGTATTTGCGTCGGTTTGCTGCGTTTATTAAGCGCATTGAGCAAATGATCGAGGCGGTTGGCATCCGCCGGTTTGGGCAAATAGCCTGTCGCGCCGTGATCACGCGCTTTTTTGCGCGCTTCTTCGGAAATATCGCCGGAATACATAATCACCGGCACATGGCGCGTTTCAGGATTGGCGCGCATACGCTCCAATCCTTCAAAGCCGTCAATCTCCGGCATCATGACGTCCATAAAGACCATATCTGGCATAAGGTTATGCTGAATCCAACGTTCGGCATCGACCACGCCCTCGGCTTCGGAAACTTGAATATCATATTGAGTCAGCAGGCGCTTGAGCGTCAAGCGTGCCAGACGGGAATCATCTACAATTAGAGCGGTTTTTAACATTTTCTACTCTCCATGTTTCAACACACAGAACGACACATAAAACGTCTCTCTATGTGTTGTCCTAAATCGGAAGAGATTAGCCTCTCCCGATTCCATTTATAAAAGTTTTTATTATATTACCAAAAGCCGCTCTCACGCATAGAAATTATTTGATTGCCACATACAATAAAATGATCCAAAAGGCGCACTTGTATTGAGTTTAACAAATCGTCAATCCGCTGCGTCGTTTCTCTATCGGCTTGCGAAGGTTCAATGCTGCCGCTAGGATGGTTATGCACCAAAATCACTGCCGCCGCATTATGCTGCAAAACTTGGCGCAGCAGCTCGCGCAAGGAAATAGGGATTTCATTCGGCGCGGACTGTTCTCGAAACTGCACAAAACCAAGATATTGATGTCCGCCATCCAGCAGCAAAATGCCCATTTCCTCCTGCGCCAAACCCTTATAGTGCATCAATAAAAAATCGCGTACATCGTCGGCGGACTGAAAACGCCATTGCCGCTCTTGCAATTGGGCGGTGAGAAAACGTTTTGCCAATTCCGCCACCGCAAGAATCTCCGCAATTTTGGCATTGCCCAAACCTTTAATCGGCTGCAAATGCGCCTGCTCCGAGCGCAATAAGCCCACCAGTCCGCCGCGCAGCTGCAAAATGTGTTGAGCAAATGCCAAAACGGAACGACCGCCGCCGCCCGTGCGCAGCAGCAAAGCCAATAATTCATAATCCGCCAAAGCCTGTGCGCCCTGCGACAATAGCCGCTCACGCGGCATATCTGCTGATGAGGATTGCGTAAGAGAGTTTGTTTTCCTATCCATGCAGGATAGAATACTGCCTTTCGCCTGACTTGCAAGGGCTTTTAGCGACTGGAACGGATTGATGGCAAAAATATTATTAGGTATTTGCGGCGGCATTGCGGCATATAAAAGCGTCTTGCTTGCGCGGCAACTCACGCAGCAGGGACATGAAGTGAAATGCGTGCTGACCGAGCATGCGCAGCATTTTGTCAGCACCCATACCTTGCAAGCCATCAGCGGCGAAACGCCGCGCAGCGATTTATTTGACAGCCAAGCCGAAGCCGCCATGGGGCATATCGAACTGTCGCGCTGGGCGGATGTCCTCATCATCGCGCCCGCCACCGCCAATACGCTGACCAAACTCGCGCTCGGCTTGGCGGATAATCTACTCAGCACCCTTTATCTTGCCAGTGCCGCAGATATTCTCATCGCCCCTGCCATGAATCATCTGATGTGGACGCATCCCGCTACGCAAGCGCATATCGCCACTCTTAGCCACCGCGCCAAACATCATCTCTTGCCGGTCGGCATCGGCGCGCAAGCCTGCGGCGAAACAGGGCCGGGGCGCATGGCAGAGCCTGAAGAAATTATCGCCGCACTTAAGCGTATTTTGAATACGCGTCAAGACTGGCAGGGCATCCGCCTGTGTATTACCGCCGGCCCGACCCGCGAAGCCATTGACCCCGTCCGCTATCTCTCGAATCACAGCAGCGGCAAAATGGGCTATGCGATTGCTGCCGCCGCTGCCGCCCGCGGTGCGCAAGTCAGCCTGATTAGCGGCCCGACCGCCCTCGCCGCACCGCCGCATTGCCGTCTTATTCCCGTGATAAGTGCCGTGGAAATGCATGCTGCCGCCCTGCAGGCCGCCGTCGAAAGTGATATCTTCATTGCCGCGGCGGCGGTAGCGGATTATCGCGTCAAACACATCGCCGAACACAAACAGAAAAAAGACGTACACGGCACACTTAGCATCGAACTGGTTGAAAATCCCGATATCGTCGCCGACGTTGCCGCGCTGCAAGAAAACCGCCCCTTTACCATCGGCTTTGCCGCCGAAACCGAGCATCTGCTGGAATATGCACGCCGCAAACGCGAGAAAAAAGGGCTGGACCTCATCCTTGCCAATAATGTCCGCGAACAACCCTTCGGCGGCGACCATAATCACATCCACCTCATCAGCGCCGCAGAAGAAATCTCCCTGCCGCCGGCAAGTAAAACCGCATTAGCCGAGCAGCTGCTCGATCACATTCTTAAGCAATACCAAGAGACTCTCCATGTTAGCCATTGAATACAAAATCCTTGACCCCCGCATCGGCACTAGCATCGCCCTGCCCGAATACGCCACCGCCGGCAGCGCCGCCATGGACTTACGTGCCGTCTTTGAAGGCGAAAGCCTTACACTTACCCCAAACGAATGTCGGCTCATCGGCACAGGGCTGGCATTTCACATCGGCAATCCCGATTACTGCGCCCTTGTGCTGCCGCGTTCGGGACTAGGCTATAAACACGGCATTGTTCTGGGTAATCTGGTCGGGCTGATTGACAGCGACTACCAAGGCGAACTCAAAGTACCGCTGTGGAACCGCAGCCAAACGCCTTACACCATCGCACTAGGCGAACGCATCGCCCAATTGATGTTCCAAACCGTCGCCCGCGCCACTCTCCTGCCGGTCGCGGCATTTGGCGCCTCCGAACGCGGCGAAGGCGGCTTCGGGCATACGGGAACGCAGTAATGCCGAAAAAAATCCCTATCAGCGCCACCATTTTGTGCAAAAACTCGGAAAAATATCTGCCGCAAGTGCTGGACAGCCTACGCGATTTTGATGAAGTACTGTTGCTGGACAACGGCTCGACTGATAATAGTCTGACCATCGCTGCCGGCTATCCCAATTGCCGCATCGAACAGCATGAATTTCTCGGTTTCGGCGCCATGAAGAATCTGGCGGCACAATTGGCGCGAAACGACTGGATTTTTAGCATCGACAGCGATGAAATCCCCGATACCGAACTGCTTAATGCCATTAGCGCACTGGATTTGGACAACCCCAAACAAGTCTTCTGCCTTGAGCGCCTCAATCATTATCGCGGACGCGCGATTAAAGCCTGCACATGGTATCCCGATTATCTTACGCGCCTCTATCACCGCCGCCACACAGGCTTTTCAGATAATTACGTCCACGAACGCCTATTAATTCAATCAGATAGCCAAATACAATCTTTGCCGGGACTGCTTCTGCACTATTCATCTGCCGGCGTGAAAGATTTGTTGGATAAAAGCCAATTTTATACCGATCTCTTTACAAAAGATCGCCAATACAGACAAAGAACCGGCGCATGGCAAGCCCTAACGCACGGGCTTTTCGCATGGATAAAAAATTATTTATTTAAACGGGGATTTTTATACGGCAGAGATGGCTTTGTCATCGCCAATAACAATGCTTTCAACTCCTATCTGAAATACATCAAACTTGCCGAAGCCAATCAAGCACTGCCCATTTCGCTCGTCATTACCACCTATAACCGCCCTGATGCCCTGTCCCGCGTCTTGGAAAGCGCACTGCAACAAAGCCTGCCGCCGCAAGAAATCCTGATTGCCGACGACGGCTCCCAGGCAGAAACCGCCGCCCTCATCCAAGCCTATACTGCCCGCAGCGCCATCCCCATCCGCCATATCTGGCAGGAAAACCAAGGCTTTCGCGCCGCCGCCTCACGCAATCGCGCCATAGCCGCCGCCCACAGCGATTACATCGTCATCATTGACGGCGACCTGATTTTACACCCGCATTTTCTGCAAGATCATCAATACGCCGCTAAAAAAGGACTGCTTATTCAGGGCAGCCGCGTTTTGCTCAACCCGACACTCAGCCAAAAGATACTCAATACGCCGATTCAAGCACCCTTCTCTCTGCCTTTTTATGCGCAAGGCATATTGAAACGCCATTCCGCCTTGCGTTTTCCCAGTTTGATGCGCGCAAGTCTCAAGCAAGAAAACCAACTCTTAAAAAACATCAAAAGCTGCAACATGGGCTTTTTCCGCGCCGATGCCCTTAGCGTTAACGGTTTTAATAATGATTTTGTCGGCTGGGGACGAGAAGACAGCGAATTTGTCGCCCGCCTCTATCATCAAGGCATCAAACGCGCCAATTTACGCTTCGGCGGCATTGCCTACCATCTATGGCATCCGGAAGCCGACCGCGCCGGCTTGGCGCAAAACGATGCTCTGCTTGCCGCCACCCTCAGCGAGAAAAAAATATGGTGCGAAAACGGCATTAATGCCTTTTTGCTTCCTCAGGATGAAGAAGGACATTCATAAATAAAGCCGCCGCATGATTGCGGCTATTCCTGCTAAACCGTCTTGCCGAACAAACGCGGCTGCCAATCCTCCACTGCTCCCGTTTGCAAACGGCGGCTAAACAGTCGCTGCCATGAAGGCGGCAGCGGCAAATCCAACAGGGATTGCAGCAGCGCGGCATCGCAAACACCTTGATGAATGATTGCCAGTATCCTCTCAATCGACCATTCGGGATACGGACGCTCTAGCAAATACACCTGATCACCGGCTTGCAGCGCGCCTGTTTGCCGCACGCGCAAATACCAACCGCAGCGCAGACTTTCCTGCACTCGCAGCGCCATATCCGCCACCGCAAACCGTTCGTTTAATTTCCAGCAAGGTTGCCGCCCCTGACTGACGACACATTCGGCGCTGCCCATCCGCCATATATCGCCTATGCAAACCTGCCCCTCTGTCAGTCCGATAAGGCTTAAATTCTCACCGAAAGCCCCCGCCTGCAAGGGAACGGCTGTCTTCGGCAATATGCTCTGCCAATAGGCATAATGTTCAAAAGCATAGCAATGCAGCGCCTTATCAATACCGCCATGCACTGTCGTATCGCCGACCTCATCGCCTGCCAAACCCAATTCGCCTACTGCTACCGCCCCCCTTTGCGGCGATTTCTCTATCGCACTTCGGCTGCCGCGGGCAAAATCCTTAGCCCGTCCGCAGCGCACTTCTTTAATTTGGGCAATCACCTGCATAAAATCTCATTAGTCTTTAAAAACAATAATTTGAATAATGTTTCAACACACAGAGCGACACATAAAGCGTTGCTCTGTGTGTTGCCCTGAATTGGAAGAGGTTACGCCTCTCCCACAAGATTATCCTCCCTAAAGGGAGGGGTTTCAACCAGTAAGGAAATTTGATGAATTTTGCACGCACTGAGGCGACAACACAAGCGCAGCTCCAAAAAAGCAGGGCAAAAAAGAAAAACTATTTTACGCGATTGCCCAATGCGCCGCGCATTTTCTCCCGCCCTTGCAAAGAGGCGTATAATCCCAAACCTTGATCCCCAGAAAGGACATATGATGAAACCCCTCCGCCTGCCGCCGCTGATTCTGCATACTTTGCCGATTTTTACCGCTTTTGCCTTCACGGCATGGCTGATTGCGCGCTTGGATTTGCGGGAAGCCGCCATTGCATTGGTGCTGGGCGTGATTGCCGGCGGATTGGCGGATATGGATCACCGCGCCGGCGGTCGTGTGCGCAATCTCTTCATCATCTTGCCGACTTTCGGACTGTGCGCCTTAGCGGTGCAAATCAGCCAAGCCTATCCCCTCGCCTTATTCCTGCTCATGGCGGTGCTGGCATTTTTCAGCACCATGCTCGGGGCAATCGATACGCGCTACCGCACCATCGGCTTTTGCAGCCTTGTCGTCGCGCTATACACCTTGCTGGCAGACAATGCCGCCCTGCCTTGGTATGCCAATCCGCTGCTGATTATGCTCGGTGCGCTGATTTGCCAATCCAGCATGCTGGGCTTTCAATTACTCTTCCCCAACCACCCCGTGCAGCAAAGTCTTGCCGCCTCTTTTCGCGTATTGGCGGATTATATGGACGAAAAAGCCCTGTTCTTCGCGCCTGATGAAAAAGCGCAATTGACGGCAGCGGAATACCGCCTCGCCGGTCTGACCGGCAAAGTGGCGGAAGCCTTTAACCACAGCCGCGACGTATTATTCAACCGCTTGGCGGGCGGCAAAATGTCGCCTTTGCGCCGCCGCCAACTGCAAGATTTTTTCAGCGCGCAGGACATCCACGAACGCATCAGCGCCGCGCACGTCGATTATCAAGACCTGCTGACGCGCCTGCCGCACAGCGATTTGCTCTTTCGCATCGAACGCCTGATTCATTTGCAGGCGCAGGCTTGCCGTGCCTATGCCCGAGCCCTTGCCGCAGAACAGAGCTTTGACTGCCCGCCCGCCTTGTTGCGCGCGCAAGTCGGTTTGCACAAGGCTTGGCAGCATCATCTCGCCCAAGCGCCGCAAGAACACAGCCTTGCCGCCGTACTGCGAAATCTGGAAAAAATCAGCCTGCAATTGGAAAAATTAGGCAAAACAGAGCAGGCACAGGACAGCGCCATGCACGCGCAAGACCGCCTGCACAACAACCAACTCTCCGATTGGCGGCAAATTCCGCAGCGCCTGCGCGTCCATCTGCACGCCCAATCGCCCTTTTTCCGCCATGCCTTGCGCATGAGCCTGATGAGTTGCCTGTGCGTGATAATCGTTGAAAGCCTAGACCTGCACCTTGGCTATTGGATATTGCTCACCGCCGTATTCGTCTGCCAGCCCAACCGCGCCGCTACGCGCAGCAAACTGGTGCAACGCATCATCGGCACCTTAATCGGCGTACTGGTCGGCGGTTTATTGCCCCTATTGGCGCCGGAACGCATCACCCTGCTGAGCTTATTAGTGCTGGCAAACACCTTTTTCTTTTACTTCCGCGCCCGCAACTACAGCTTTTCCACCTTTTTCATTACCGTACAAGTCTTTATCGGCTTTGCTTTGATAGACGTTAATTTGGGCGGTGCCGTTTGGCGGCGGGTTTTCGATACCCTGCTCGGCGCGGCAATCGCTTGGAGCTGCGTGCAATGGATTTTTCCCGAACGGCGCTACCAATCCTTACCGCAACTCATCCGCAACGCCCTGCAAGCCAATGCCGATTATCTTGCCGTGATTAGCGCGCAACTCCATCAAGAACAACGCGACGACCTTGCCTACCGCGCCAGCCGTCGTCGCGTTCATGAACAAGCCGCCGCCCTTGCCGGCTTCGCCACCGAACAGCAGCAAAGCCAAGCCATGAACGCCGTGCAGGAAAACTACCGCCTCGTCTCGCGCCTCTCCGCCTTGGCGGCACACCGCGGACAGCAAAACGCCCTCAGCGACAGCACCCTAGAACCGCTCCTCAATATCATGTACGGCAAAGAAAAACCCGATGCCCTTAGTGCCTACATTCGGCGCTTGGAACAAAGCCCGAGCCATGATAGCGAACGGCAACTGCTGCCGCTCTGCCAAGCACTAGAAGCCCTTTACAAGGAAAGCCATGTCATCGGCAGCCATCGGACTATTTGATTCCGGCATCGGCGGCAGCAGTATTTGGCAGGCGCTGCAAACCGAATTACCGCAGGAAAACACCTGCTACCTCGCCGACAATGCCAACGCACCCTACGGCGACAAAAGTCCGTCCGAAATCCTCGCCCTCTGCGAAGCCGACTGCGCCTTTCTCATCGAGCGCGGCTGCAAACTCATCATCATTGCCTGCAACACCGCCACCGCCCTTGCCGCCGCCGCATTGCGCAGCCGATACCGCCTGCCGATTATCGGCGTCGAACCCGCCGTCAAACCCGCCGCCCTTGCCACACACAGCGGCAGCATCGGCGTACTCGCTACCAAAGCCACTTTGGCAAGCGAAAAATTCCTTGCCGGCGTGGAAAACCATGTAAAAAGCAAAGGCATCAAACTGCTGGCGCGCAGCGGCAGCGGATTGGTCGAACTGATTGAAAACAATCAATTGCACAGTAAGGAAATGGCGGCATTATTGGATGTGCACTGTAGCGCCTTTGCCGCCGCAGGTATCGACCAATTGGTGCTGGGCTGCACCCATTACCCCTATTTGCGCGCACAATTGGCGGCGCGATTGCCGCAGGTTAACATCATCGACAGCGGCGCCGCCGTCGCCCGCCACACCCGCCGCATACTCACCGCCGCGCAACTGCTCAACCCGCAACCGCCGCATCAGGCGCAACACGAATGGTTCAGCACGGGGGATAGCCGCATACTGGCGCAATTTGCACCGAGCGGCGACAGCGTAAAACAAATACGGCTTTCACAGATTAGCGCCGGTGAAGCGGAAAAATAATGCAAGACTTGATCTTGCCGCCATACTTTTTCAATGCTTCGACTACAAAAAATTAAGACCTCTGCCACATTCCCATACATACAGAATCCGGCAAAGGTCTTAGCTTATTCAAAAAACTTATTGCATGCCTTCTTTTTCAGGTGCCGGCGGCATCAATCCGCGAGGCGTAAATTCTGATTTTGGCAAAATCGGCAATGTGCGCGCTTCAGCACTTATTTCACCGGTCAAAGATGACAAGAAAGCGACAATATCGTCAATTTCTTGGTCGGGTATAGTCAATTCATGACAAAGTTGCACACCTAAAAAATATCAAGCTTTACTATTGTAGCGCATGGCAAAGCGAGCCAAACGCTGTAGTACTCTTCGTACTGTCTGCGCTTCTCTGCTTTGGCATGACTTTTTCGCTTATCCGGCTATCAAATTACTTACGGCAATATTTTCAACATCAGGACAAGAACTTGCACCTTACTTCAATATCGTCAATTCATCGTAAAGACGAAAAGCTAAAGTGTTAGATTCCTTATTGTTTAAACCGACAGATAAAAATCGTTTATTGTTTTGATATGAATATAGATTAAGGACGATAAATCTGCGTATCAGACGATTGCCTAGCACTCTTTTGCTCCGTCACTTCCTCGTTTTTACATACGTCTTTACAGCCGCAGGCGCGCTCCACACCGACTGCGCCTAAACCGCCGCAGCTGCCCGCAATCGGCTTGCGTCCGCACATCACACCTACTGCCATGCCCAACATTACCAATGCAAATACAATAAAAATAAGCAGTGCCTCAATCATGGATTGTCTCCTTTTAATACAGATTCATAACGCGGACTCGTGCGCAATGTGAATTCGCCCGCCTGCTCGCCCGCAAAAATAAATAATACCGCCAAATCGTATCGAGTGGCAAAATCTTCTGCCTGTCTGTCGCCTAATGCCATTAACGCCGTTGCATAAGCATCGGCGCTCATGCAGTCTTCGTGCAATACGGTTACCGAAAGCAGCGAAGATTGTGCGCCTTTGCCGGTTTTAGGGTTAATCGTATGCACCGCTTGCATGCCTTCGTAATTAAGAAAATTACGATAATTGCCGGAAGTCGCCATCGATAATTGCCGATCTTGCACGCGAATCACACTTTCCAATTCGCGCGAACCGCTATGCTTGGGCATTTCCACACCGATGCGCCATGCCTGTCCAAAACGGTTACCCTGCATACGCACTTCGCCACCGATGTCGATAATGAAATGCTGCAATCCTTGCCGCTGCAAATAATCGGCCACTCTGTCCACGCCGTAACCTTTGGCAATCGAAGACAAATCAATCTGAGTTTGCGGATGGTCTTTTGCCAGCCCCTCCGCGCTTAATTGCAGATGCTGATAACCTGTATAAGACAGCACTTCCACTATCGTATCCTCATCGGGTGCCGTTTGCACTTTATCAAGACCGAATCCCCATAAATTAACTAAGGGCCCGACTGTTACATCATACATGCCTTCGCTTTGCGCGCTAATTTGCAGGGCTTTCGCGACGACATGACGCAATTCTGGGCTGATCGTTTGCGCTTCGCTGCCGCGTTGCCGATTCCAGCGCATCAGTTCCGAATCGGGAATATAGGTGGACATCGACTGATTGACTGCCGCCAATTCCGCCTCAATCCCTGTTTGTAAGGCAGAAGCTTCAATCGGCAAATGCTTCTCCGCAATGCTGACTTGCCAATACGTACCCATTGTTTGTCCCCGCAAAACCTGCAAATTAGATGATGCTTCTTCCGCACAAGCCGATAAAAAGCATAATGCCACTGCAAAAAGCAGTGGCATTTTCCATTGTGCAAAACGCATTCGCTTAACCGCCGAAGTCATCAAGCATGATGTTGTCATCTTCAACGCCCAAATTATGCAACATCTCAATCACGGATTTGTTCATAATCGGCGGACCGCACATATAATATTCGCAATCTTCAGGTGCCGGATGGTCTTTCAAATACTGTTCGTACACCACATTATGGATAAAGCCGGTATAACCTGTCCAATTGTCCTCCGGCAAAGCATCCGAAAGCGCAATATGCCAAGTGAAATTCGGAAATTCTGCCGCCAAAGCATCAAAATCTTCTTTGTAGAAAATTTCTTTCTTAGAACGCGCGCCATACCAGAAAGTGATTTTACGCTTGGTTCCAATACGTTTAAGCTGATCAAAAATATGCGAACGCATCGGCGCCATACCTGCGCCGCCGCCGATAAAGACCATTTCCGCCTCGGTTTCTTTGGCAAAAAACTCGCCGAAAGGTCCCGAAATAATCACTTTATCACCGGGTTTTAATGACCAAATATAAGACGACATCTTACCCGGAGGAATGCCTTCAGGACCGCGCGGCGGCGGAGAAGCAATCCGTACGTTAAGCATAATAATGCCTTCTTCTAAAGGATAGTTCGCCATAGAGTAAGCACGGATAATCGGCTCATTCACTGTTGAAACATAGCGCCACAAATCAAATTTATCCCAATCTTCATGGAATTCGGCCGCAATATTATCTTTGTAGTCGGCATATTTGATCTCATGTGCCGGAGCTTCAATCTGAATATAGCCGCCGGCACGGAAAGGCACCGATTCGCCGTCCGGAATTTGTAATTTCAATTCTTTGATAAAAGTCGCCTTGTTATCATTAGAAATAACCGTACATTCCCATTTTTTCACACCGAAAATAGATTCTTCGACTTCCACATGCATATCGCGCTTAACCGCCACTTGGCAAGACAAACGCTCCCCTTCGCGCGCTTCGCGCTTGGTAATATGGTTGAGTTCGGTCGGCAAAATCTCGCCGCCGCCCTCGGTCACCTTAACGCGACACTGACCGCAGCTGCCGCCGCCGCCACAAGCCGAAGACACATAAATGCCGCCGTCAGCCAAAGCACCGAGCAATTTGCCGCCCGCCGGTACGTCGATTTCTTTTTCGCCGTTAACGATGATTTTAATATTGCCTTCCGGCACCAACCATTTCTTCGCCACTAAAATAACCGCAGCTAAGAGCAGTACCAAGCCGGTAAAAATGAGTATTCCGTAAATAATTTCCATTGTTTCCTCGCTTACAGCTGCACGCCGGAGAAAGACATAAAGCCTAATGCCATCAAACCTGTGGCGATAAAGGTAATTCCTAAGCCTTGCAATCCTTTAGGCACATCGGCGTAACGTAATTTTTCGCGTACGCCGGCCAAAAGCACAATCGCCAAAGCCCAACCGAAACCGCCGCCTACGCCGTAGACAAGCGACTCGCCGAAATTATAATTACGCTCAACCATGAACAAAGACCCCGCCATAATCGCGCAGTTCACCGTAATCAGCGGCAGAAAAATCCCCAAAGCGGCGTAAAGCGCCGGTACGTATTTGTCTAAGAACATTTCCAAAACTTGCACCATCGCGGCAATCACGCCGATATAGGCAATCAAACCGAGGAAGCTCAAATTCACGTTCATGCCCAAGCTCTGCCACAATACCGCGTTTTCTTTGAGCAGATAGGTATAGAGAAGATTATTCAGCGGCACAGTCAGAGTTTGCACCACAATAACCGCAACTCCCAATCCCATTGCCGTGCTGATTTTTTTGGAAATGGCTAAGAAAGTACACATGCCCAAGAAAAAGGACAGTGCCATATTTTCAATAAAAATTGATTTAACAAAGAGGCTAATATAATGTTCCATTGCCTTAACTCCTTAATGATGCGCCGGATGCCCGCCGACCAGTGGTTTAGCCGCTTTTGCTTCCACGTATTCGCGCGGCTCGACCTGATTGCTTTTCCATGTACGCAAAGCCCAAATCAGCAAGCCGATAACAAAGAAGGCACTAGGAGGCAATACCATCAGACCGTTAGGCAAATACCAGCCGCCACTTTCAACGGTAGGCAATACGGGAATGCCGAACCATGTGCCGCTGCCGAAAATCTCGCGTACCGTACCTACGGACAAAAGCATCGCGCTATAGCCCAAACCGTTACCGATACCGTCCATCAAGCTAGGTAAAGGCGGATTAGACATGGCATAGGCTTCCAAGCGTCCCATCACAATACAGTTGGTAATAATCAAACCGACGAAAACAGAAAGTTGCTTAGACAATTCAAAGGCAAAAGCTTTCAACAACTGATCAACTAAAATTACCAAAGAAGCAACCACCGTCATTTGCACAATAATCCGGATGCTGTTAGGGATACGGTTACGAATCAGGCTAATAAATAAATTTGAAAAGGCAGTTACCGCCGTTAAACTCAAACTCATCAAAAAAGCCGTTTTCATGCTGCCCGTTACCGCCAAAGCAGAACAGATACCCAATACTTGCAAACCGATCGGATTATTCGCAAAAATCGGCGCTAGTAATATTTCTTTATACGAATATGTTTTTTCACTCATGTGCACACCCCATTATTGATCTTGTGCTGCAGCAGCTTGACTGGCATCGCGCAATGCCTGCGCGTCGATTTCACCGCCGACAATCCGCTCGACGAAAGGCTGATAGCCCTGCTCACCCAACCAGAAATTCATCATATTTTCAACGCCTTTACTGGTTAACGTAGCGCCGGCAATCGCCTCGACTTGATTGTCGTCATAACTGCTCTTTGTTTTGACAATTTCCAGTTGCGGCTTACCATTACTGTCATAAGGCAGGCGACCTTCAAATTTGCTTTGCCAAGCCGGCTCGGTAATTCTCGATCCCAAACCTGCCGTTTCAGCTTGTTGATAGAAAGTGATGCCCGCAATCTCCGGCTGCTCATTTTTAAAGGTCAAGGCGGTAAAACCATACATCGTCGACCATAAACCGTAACCTTGAATCGGCAAAATCAAACGGTCGATGTCATCGCCTTTGAGCAACACATAAGCCGAGCCGTGTTTGGCGATGCGCTTGATATTGGCGGGATCTTCGCTTAATGCGCGCCCGTCTTGATTATTTTGCGCCGCCGCATACATTTTATATTCCAGAGGATTCTTGCTCTTATCCAATTCTCCTGTGGCAAGCTCAACCACTACCGGTACAACTTCCTTGAACTTTTCATCAATTTTTGCCGCAGACAATTTCTCATCCGCGCCTGCCAAACCGGCAGCGCGCAGGATATTAATCTTCATTTCATTATTCGCATTCTGCGTCTGCAAACCGCGCAAAGCGACCGCCGAAACAGAGACCACTAATGAGCAGGCTAAACACACCATACCCGCGAATTTAAAAATATCGAGAGATTTATTTTCAGCTGACATGAGTTCTCACCTTACGACGCTTGATATTGGCGTTCATCACAAAATAATCGATAGTAGGAGCAAAAATGTTCGCAAAAATAATTGCCAACATAATTCCCTCAGGGAAGGCCGGATTGACCACGCGAATCAAGACCGTCATCATGCCAATCAGGAAACCGAAAACATAACGCCCGGTATTCGTTACAGATGCCGTGACAGGGTCAGTCGCCATAAACACCGCACCAAAGGCAAATCCGCCTAAGACGATATGCCACCAAAACGGCATGGCAAACATCGGATTGGTTTCGCTGCCAATGATATTAAACAGCAATGAAGTGGCAACGCAGCCTAATAAGGTGCCTAGCATAATGCGCCAAGAAGCGATACCGGTAATCAGCAAAAATGCCGCGCCTAATAAAATGGCAAAGGTAGAAACTTCGCCTACCGAGCCGGGCATATTGCCGATAAAAGCATCCCACCAACTCAGATTAAGCGAAGACATGCCGTCTGCCGCCGCTTGCGACAAAGGAGTCGCGCCGGTATAGCCGTCCACATATTGCTCGGTGCCGGCCCATACCTTATCGCCGGACATCTGCGCAGGATAGGCGAAATATAAAAACGCACGCCCTGCCAAAGCCGGATTGATAAAGTTGCGTCCTGTGCCGCCGAAGACTTCTTTGCCGATAACGACGCCGAAGCTGATACCAAGCGCTACTTGCCATAAAGGAATGCTAGGCGGCAGAATCAAAGAAAACAGAATCGAGGTAACGAAAAAGCCTTCCGAAACTTCATGTTTGCGCACAATAGCAAATAAGACTTCCCAAAAGCCGCCGACCGCGAAAGTCACAATATAGACAGGCAAATGCAGAATCGCGCCGGCAATCAAATTGCCGAAAAAGCCGCGTTCAATCCCGCCGGCTAAAGCGGCTTGAGAACCGGCAAAATACCAGCCGAAAAACATCGCAGGGAAAGCCGCCAGCCACACCAGAATCATAACCCTTTTTAAGTCAATCGGGTCTCGCACATGCGAAGGACGCGCAGTCACATAATTCGGGCTATAAAAAATCGTTGCAGCCGCTTCATAAACCGGATAAAGGGCTTCTAATTTGCCGCCTTTTTCAAAAATCGGCGCCATCTTGTCAAATAATTGCTTCATACTTAGCCTTCCTCCTCAATTTGCTCAAGATTTTCACGCAAAATTGCCCCAAAATCATGTTTGCCCGGATCGACATAAGTCAGCAAAGCTACGTCTTCTTCTGCTAATTCCAAAGCGCCTAATTGTACTGCCGTATCCGTATCCTTAATGATTAGAGCTTTTAAGAGCAAAGTCGGCAAAATATCCAAAGGCATGACCTCGTCATAAATACCAAAGGGCACGATCGGGCGCGGTGAGCCTTGCATAGAAGTGGTAAACGGCAAAGGTTTTTTCAAAAAACGCCCTAAATAAGCGCGAGTACGCGAATAAGAATTCATGCCGGGACGCATAAATTCTAGGAAAATAGACTCTCGACCTTCCGGCAGAACGACCACTTGCTTATCATAAAAACCTAAAAATGCCGTTTCTGCGTCGGTTTGACGACCGGCAAAAATAGAACCGGAAATAATACGCTGCTCGCCTTCGGCAAGATTATCTTTTAATACATGGGTTAAGCTAACACCGATGCGGGTTTTAACGAATTGCGGATTTTTCACGCCGGGTCCGGCAATGCTGATAATGCGTTCATTATCCAAATACCCTGTGCGGAATAAATGACCAATCGCCAGCAAGTCCTGCAAATTTAGATGCCATGCAGTTTTATTTGCGCTTACCGGATCAATAAAGTGGATATGCGTTCCCACTAATCCCGCAGGATGAATGCCATCTATTGCATGATATTGCACATGCCGCGCAGATGTTTGCGGCAATTTTGTTTTAGGCTCATGAACCACATGCACCGGACCTGCGGTTAATTTGCTCAACACCGTTAAACCTGCTTGATAATCGGCTTCCCGATCGGCAAATGCCAACATAGGATTTACGGCTAAGGGATTGCTATCCATCGTATTGACGAAAATTGCCTGCGGCGTCGCATCAATTTTCGGCGTTTTATCGAAAGGACGTTGACGCAATAAAGACCAAGCTCCGCTTTTTTGCAATTGCTCGCGTACTTGTTCGGCAGAGATTTCCGCCAAAGCATCTTCATCAAACTGAGTGAAACGAATAGGTTCCAGACTTTCATCGGGACGAATGGTTACCGCCAGCAAACGACGACGTTCGCCGCGCACGATATCTTCGATTTCCCCTGAAACAGGCGAACAAATCAATACGCCCGGATTTTTTTTATCTTCAAAGAGTGCTTGTCCCTCGCGAACCTTATCCCCTACCGCAATCATCATCGTCGGTCGCAAACCGAGATAATCATCGCCAATCACGGCATAAAGTGCTTGAGTCGGAAGTTGATGGATACTGTCATCAGCGACAGCACCGGAGATGGGCAATTCTATGCCTTTTTTAATGACTATCATGCATCTTTACCTTGCTTTCATGATTTGTGACTAATTATTTAGCCGTATAATCAATAATGGTGCCGACGGCGAGACTCGAACTCGCACGAGCTAGGCTCACTACCCCCTCAAGATAGCGTGTCTACCAATTCCACCACGTCGGCGTATTTTCTTCTAGAAGCAATCTTTATTACTGATTGCTTTCCAAAGGAATACCGGCATCAGAAGCAGGGGCGCTATTATCACTATCGCCAAGGGGCACGTCAATACCTGCTGCTGAATTTTGCGTTTCAAACTGATTATTTTGCAAAATATTACCGCTATTCGCTTGTTTATTTTGCACATAACCCATCATCAAAGCGCTGATAAAAAATATCACCGCCAGAATGCGCGTTAATTTATATAAAAACGAACCTGCACCGCGCGCACCGAATACGGTGCCTGAAGCGCCTGCGCCAAAAGAGGCGCCTATTCCAGCGCCTTTTGATTGTTGCAACAGAATCAGAACACTCAGCCCTATTGCCGTTGCGAGAAAAATAATTTGCGCAATGATTAAAATCATGCCATAGCCTCAATAATCTTACCAAAAGCATCTGCTTGTAAAGATGCTCCGCCTACTAAGAATCCGTCGATATCGGCTTTTGCAATCAGCTCTGCCGCATTGTCGGGCTTCACGCTGCCACCATAAAGAATTCTTACCTTTTCCGCCATGTTACCACATTTCTCAGAAAGGATTTTCCGAATTTGCTCATGCACGCTTTGCGCATACTCTGCGGTAGCGGCTTTCCCCGTACCGATTGCCCATACCGGCTCATATGCCAATACCGTATGTTCGTCTACCAATCCGGCTTCCAAAATCGGCAGCAATTGGCGTTCAATCGCCGCTTGGGTTTGTCCGCCGTCATATTCGGCTTCCGACTCTCCCAAGCAATACAAGGGATGAATGCCCTGCGCTTTTAATTGTCTCCATTTTTCTTGCAAGATGTTTTCGTCTTCACCGTGCATGGTGCGACGTTCTGAGTGTCCGATAATGCAATAGGTGCAGCCGGCTTCTTTCAGCATAGCGGCAGAAATCTCGCCGGTGTAAGCGCCTTTTTCGTAGGCCGATACGTCTTCGCCTGCCAAATCGGCAAATCCCGCCGCTTTCGCCGCCGGCAATAAAATTGCCGGTAAACCCCAGATGGTTTGCACATTGCCATGCGCCAAATCGGCGGCGGCAAATGTATCGATTAAGGCCAAATCGCCGTTCATTTTCCAATTGGCGGCTGCTATGGGTTTACGCATGACTGTTCTCCTGTTTAATTACCCGAATTAATTCATTCACGACATTTTCTAATTGCTGCTCGTCATCGCCTTCCGCCATAACGCGGATTTTCGGCTCCGTGCCTGATGGGCGGATTAACAAACGCGCTGCCTTGCCTAATTGCTGCTCGGCTTGTGCAATCGCGTTTTTCACATTTTCGCTTTGCATGACGTGGTCTCTTTGTTCCACCGTCACATTTTTTAATATTTGCGTGGTCATGTGCAAATCGGCGGTCAGCTCTTCCATACTGGTTTGCATTTCCAGTATCGCCGCCAAGACTTGCAAAGCGGCTATGATGCCGTCTCCTGTCGAATTTCGATCCAAGCAAATAATATGCCCGGAATTTTCACCGCCGATACGCGCATCCAATTCTTGCAATTTTTCCAAGACATAGCGATCGCCGACATTAGTGCGGTGCAACTGAATGCCCATATTGGCAAATGCACGCTCCAAACCTAAATTGGTCATCAAGGTACCGACCACATTATGTAGTTTCTCGCCCCTAAAAGCGCGGTATTTGGCGATGATGTATAAAATCACGTCACCATCGATAAGTCGCCCTTGTCTATCGACCATTAAAACGCGGTCGCCGTCGCCGTCGAAAGCAATACCGAAATCGGCTTGTTCGTCGCGTACGGCGCGCTGCAAAGATTCCGGATGCGTAGAGCCGCAGCCGGCATTGATGTTACAGCCGTTCGGCTCGGCATGAATGACTTTTACTTTTGCGCCTAATTCACGAAATACCGCCGGTGCGATGGCATAGGTCGCGCCATTGGCGCAATCCAATACGATTTTCAAGCGCTCAAAGGGCAAATTCAGGGCAATCGAGTTTTTACAAAATTCAATATAACGACCACGCGCTTCATCAATGCGATAAACCTTGCCCATTTCCGCCGGCGCTACCAGTTTCATCGGACGCTCCAAATAACGCTCAATCTGCGCTTCGGCGCTATCGGGCAATTTATAACCGCCGCGGGCAAAAACTTTCACACCGTTATCGCTGAAGACATTGTGCGAGGCACTGATAACCACACCCGCCGCTGCATGGAAGGTACGGGTAAAATAAGCAATCCCCGGCGTAGGCATCACACCGAGCATATGCACATCCATACCGGCGGCAGAAAGACCTGCAACCACCGCGTTTTCCAACATATAACCTGAAATCCGCGTATCTTTACCTACCAACACCTTGTCGCCGGCAAAACCTGCATCATTGAGCATTTTGCCTACCGACCAAGCCAGATGCATGACCCATTGCGGTGTCATCGGCTCCGTGCCGACATGACCGCGCACACCGTCAGTACCGAAATATTTTCTAGAATCCGTCATTAATGTGTTTCCTTACTGGTAAAAAAGCGCAACCAGCAATAGCCCAACACGCCGGCGCAGATTGAGGCAAATAAAATAGCGATTTTCGCTTCCGACAAATGCAGAGGATCATTTTTAAAGGCTAGTTCCGAAATAAAGATTGACATCGTAAAGCCGATACCCGCCAAGAGTCCGACGCCAATGATATGACCGAAATTCACACCTTTAGGCAAGACCGCCAAATTTAATTTCACACACAGCCATACTGCGGCGAAAATGCCGATTAATTTACCCACGCTCAAACCTAAAACAACCCCCTGCACCACCGAACTCTGCGGTAATAAATGCAATGTACCGAAATCCAAATGCACACCGGCATTAAATAGTACAAACAACGGGATTACTAAGAAATATACAGGCTTATGCAAAGTATGCTCTAAACGTTGCAAAGGAGTTTGCGCCCGATTGATGCCGCTTTCCAAAGTATAAAGCACGGCATTTAAGCGATCAGACACCATAAAAGACTTTTCGTTTTCGCGATAAATATCGAATCTGTCTAATAACTTACGCGCTTCGCGACTGAATTCGGCAGGGCGATACAAAGAATGTACCGGCGTTGCCAAAGCCCCCAAAACGCCGGCAATCGTAGCATGTACGCCGGAAAACAACATACATAACCACATCGCAGTCGCTACTACTAAATACGCCCAAATCGCCCGAACACCCGCGCGATTAAACACCATCAAGACAGCAAAGCAAATAAAGGCGGAAATCAAAGCTGTATAATTAATAGCTTCCGTATAAAACAAGGCAATGACCGCCACCGCACCCAAATCATCCACAATCGCCAAAGCCATCAAAATCGTCATTAATCCTGCCGGAACGCGATCGCCCAAGAGCAGCAAAATCGCAATCGCAAAAGCAATATCGGTGGCCATCGGAATACCCCAACCGCTGGCATTCGGACCGCTAGGATTAAAAGCAAAATAGACCAATGCAGGAACAACCATCCCGCCCATGGCTGCCATAATCGGCAAAATCGCCTGACGGAAAGAGGACAACTCCCCTACCAACATTTCACGCTTGATTTCCAAACCGACGAGATAAAAGAAAATACACATCAGCGCATCATTTATCCAATGATGCAGAGTCATATCAATGCGCATATCGCCGATAGCAATCACTAAATGCTGATGCAAAAGCTTGTCATAAAGTCCGTACAAAGGCGAATTCGCCAGTAGCATCGCAATCACTGTCAATACGATTAGCAACATGCCGCTGCCAATCGAACTGTTCACAATTTTTTCAAACGGTGTCAAAATCCTACCAAACAAAAGCTCCCAAGAATTGGCATGCTCCGCAATATATCTTTTACGTCCAAAAGGCTTCATTCGTATCCCTGTACTAAAAACCTGGCTACTATACCGCAAAACCGCCCGTTTTCTAAGCATAAATCTAAAAAACAGATAGTAAAGCCTTTCGCTCGGCGCATCAGTTATAGCACCTTAACTTCAAAATGAGACTTAGAGATACACATTTTGTCAGGAGAAGCGCTTAGAATAATCTCATTTTGAAGTTAAGAGACTATATAATGCCCGCCCTTTAGCTACAGGAAATCTACATGGATTTACAAAACATCATCGAAAACGCCTTTGAACAACGCGCCGACATCACCCCCGCCAATGCCGGCAAAGAACTGCGCGAAGCCATCGAAGAAACCTTGCAGCAACTTGAAAGCGGCACATTGCGCGTTGCTCAGCCGGGCGCAGCAGGTTGGCAAGTCAACGAATGGGTCAAAAAAGCCGTTCTGCTGTCTTTCCGCATTCAAGACAACCACATCATGCCGCACGGCTATACGCACTATTTTGACAAAGTCCCCAGCCGCT
Organism: Suttonella indologenes; assembly: GCF_900460215.1. Classification (NCBI taxonomy): domain Bacteria; kingdom Pseudomonadati; phylum Pseudomonadota; class Gammaproteobacteria; order Cardiobacteriales; family Cardiobacteriaceae; genus Suttonella; species Suttonella indologenes. Next base: position 182,747 of record NZ_UHIA01000004.1, on the reverse strand, counting down.
ATGCCGATTACAGCCAAGAATGCTTTGCCGCCGAAGGCGTGCGCATCGTACCGCCGGCAGTCGCCCGCCGTGGCACATTCTTGGGCAAAGGCGTCGTTTTGATGCCCTCATACGTCAATATCGGCGCTTATGTTGATGAAGACACGATGGTCGATACATGGGCGACCGTAGGCTCTTGCGCGCAAATCGGCAAAAACGTGCATTTAAGCGGCGGCGTGGGCATCGGCGGCGTACTCGAGCCCTTACAAGCCAGTCCTACCATTATTGAAGACAATTGCTTTATCGGCGCGCGCAGTGAAATCGTGGAAGGTGTGATCGTCGAAAAAGGCTCGGTCATCTCCATGGGCGTTTATATCGGACAATCCACGAAAATTTACAACCGCATGACCGGAGAAATTACTTACGGACGCGTTCCCGCAGGTTCTGTGGTCGTTTCCGGCAATCTGCCTGCCGCCGACGGCAGCCACAGCCTGTATTGCGCCGTCATCATCAAACAAGTTGATGAAAAAACGCGCAGCAAAACAGGCATTAACGAACTCTTGCGCAATTAAGCTTTGTAATATCATTATTTTCAAAAGACCACAGCACAAGCAAATCACCTGAAAGCGCACTTGCTTGTGCTGCTATTGTCGACGGCTCTACTTAAGAGCTTTCAATTCATCAATAGCTTGCAAATACAGATTGGCGTATTGTTGGAAAACCGGTAAATCGCTGCGCCGTAGCGGTTTGTAGCTCGGAAGTTTAACTGTCATGGGATCGTAAGGCGTGCCGCTAATCCGCACTTCAAAATGCAGATGTGCGCCTGTCGATAAACCGCTGTTGCCCAATTTGCCGATAATTTGTCCGCGTTTGACCTGCTGCCCGACTTCCACTTCGATGGAAGACAGATGTGCATAGCGGGTTTCATATTGATTAGGATGCTGCACAATCACAATGCGCCCATAACCACCCTGCCAGCCGGCAAAGCTGACGATGCCGACGCCGGTGCTGGCAATCGGCGTGCCGTGCGGGCCTTTTAAATCCACGCCCAAATGCGGTCGCACACGGCGGGTAATCGGATGCAGACGGTTGGGATTAAATTCGGAAGTAACATGGCTGTAGCGGAAGGGCGCGCGATCCATACTGGGCTCAGGTGCATTACCCTCCATATCATAGAAATACAATTTGCCGCCTTCTTCATTGGTAAAATACGCCCATTGCGCGGTACGCACCGCCAGCAATTTACTATTAGCGGGATCGACTGTGCCGTTGCGCACATAGTCGCTGTATAAGATTTCCACCGATTTATGCGGCTGCGCCAAGCGTTTGACCAAGCCTTCCAATTGTTCCAACAAGACGGGATTGATGTTTTTACGCATCACAATGCTTTGCCAAGCATTATTGCTTCTGCCGATGATGAGCAGACGTTTTTCAAACACGCCGCGGCTGACGCTGACATCGGGACTTTCTACCGTCGGTTTTTCAGGCGCGACTTCAGTCGATACGGTATTTGTTTGATTTGCGGTCGCTTGTTCCGCTGCAGCTTCCTCCTCTGCCGCCGATTCTTCTGCGGAATCTCCGTCTTCTTGGGCAATCGTTTTCTCTTCTCTTTCCGCTTCTCGCAAGGAATCGCTCAAAGCCTTATCTGTCGGAGAAGTCATATCCGTTTCAGCGGTTTCCGGCACTGGATCGCCGTCCTGATTATCCGCCACCGCTTGTTGCTGCGCGATTTCTCTCTGCACAATATCGGCATACCAAGCGGCTTCTTGCGCCTTTTGCAAAGCCTGATATTCTTCTGTGCTTAGTGATTGGGCTTGGCTTGCGGTATCATGTGCGCTTTCTGAACGGTCGAACCAGTCCTCTTCTTGCCATGCGGTCGTATCTGCGACGCTTGTTTCCGTTTGATGAAAAGGGGCATAGACGATATATAGGATGCCTGCTATCGCCAGCAGAAACACCCAAGGGAGCATACGGCGGGTAATGCGATCAGAATTATGTTTGGGTAGTTTAGGCACTAGAGGCTCTTTTAGACTAAAGATTCCATTTTATCTATTTTTGTTAGGAATGCACATGAATAAAACTTTGGACGAACAATTAGCGCTTATCCGCCGCGGTGCGGAGGATTTTATCGGCGAAGCGGAATTACTGGAAAGACTCAAAGCGGGCAAAACCTTGCGTATTAAGCTCGGCATGGATCCCACCGCGCCCGATTTGCATTTCGGGCATACGGTCGTGCTGAACAAATTACGCCAATTCCAAGACTTAGGACATCAAGTGATTTTCTTGGTCGGCGATTTTACCGCGCAAATCGGCGATCCTTCCGGCAAAAACGTCACCCGTCCGCCGCTGTCAAAAGAGCAAGTCCTGACCAATGCCCAAACCTATCAAGACCAAGTGTTTAAAATTCTCGACCTCGAAAAAACCGAAGTCCGCTTCAATTCGGAATGGATGGATAAAATGACGGCGGCGGATATGGTGCGCCTGACCTCTAAATACACGGTCGCGCGGATTCTCGAGCGCGACGATTTCCAAAAACGCTACAGCGAAAACCGCCCGATTGCCGTGCATGAATTTTTGTATTCCCTGACCCAAGCCTATGATTCCGTAGCCCTGAATTGCGATGTAGAATTAGGCGGCACCGACCAAAAATTCAATCTGTTAGTCGGGCGCGATATTCAGCGCGAATACGGACTGCTGCCGCAAACCGTGATTACCATGCCGATTTTGGAAGGCTTGGACGGCGTGCAGAAAATGAGCAAATCCCTCGGCAATTATATCGGCATCTTCGAGCCTGCCAATGAAATGTTCGGCAAAATCATGTCGATTTCCGACGAACTGATGTGGCGCTGGTTCTTGTTACTCTCATTCCGCCCCTTAGCCGAAATCGAGCAACTCAAAGCAGAAGCCGCACAGGGACGCAATCCGCGCGACATTAAATTCGAACTGGCGCACGAACTGGTCAGCCGTTTCCACGACCATGCCGCAGCAGATGCCGCTCAAGAAGCCTTCATCAACCGCTTTGCCAAAGGCGAAGTGCCGGAAGATTTGGAAACGGTGTCGCTCAAAGCCGGCGACGGCATCGGCATTGCGCATATGCTCAAAGAAGCCGGTTTAGTGGACAGCACCTCCGAAGCCTTCCGCATGATTAAGCAAGGTGCGGTAAAAATCGACGGCGAAAAAGTCGATAATAAAGACCTGCAACTCTCGGCAGGATTTAGCGGCATTGTACAAGTCGGCAAACGCCGCATGATACGGATTGAAATAGTATGAAATCAGCCTTTTTATTCCTTACCTGCTTTAGCGCGGCAAGCATGGCGCAAATCGCAGCAGAAGACGGCATGCCGCTTGATGCGATGTCTCAGGAAATCGACGCGGCAACGCACTTAAGCAGCGATGCCAGCCAATTATTCTCGCGTTATCAAGACAGCATCGTGCAAATCCGCGTGATAAACGAAGCTACCGGGCAAAAAACCTCCATCGGCTCGGGCTTTTTAATCGGCGACGGCAGTTTGATTGCCACCAACTACCACGTCATCTCCGATGTCTTGCAAAAAGAAAAGCACCGCCCCGAATATTTGGACAGCAAAGACCAATCCGGCAAGCTCGAGCTAATCAATGTGGATATCATCCACGATCTCGCCATTTTGCGTGCCGAACAGCCATTAGGCACAGCCTTTACTCTTGCCGGCGTGCCGAATCAAGGCGAAGCCTTATATGCGCTCGGCAATCCGCATGATTTGGGCTTTGTGATTATCGACGGTATCAACAACGGCCTTTTGCGTAAATCCGCGCGTGCGCAAATTCTCTTTTCCGGCGCGCTTAACAGCGGCATGAGCGGCGGCCCGACGCTGAACAATAAAGGCGAAGTGGTGGGAATCAACGTTTCCTATCTCAACAGCGGCAGCAATATCAGCTTCATTATTCCTGCACAATACCTACAAAAATTGATAGACAGTGCCGACAATGCTCCGCAAAACATCAATGACACCATTACCGAGCAACTTTTTGTCGACAATCACAGCTACTATGCCGATGCCCTCAAACGGCAATGGCAGCAAGGTACGGTAGGCGATTACCTTGTACCGCTGGCGATGTCGGACGACGTGCGCTGCTGGGACAGCTCGCCGGAGCCGGATATAGAAGACCTGATCGGCGCACAAGCCGTTACCTGCTTCAACGACCGCTCCACCTATATCAATAATGACGTGACCATCGGCGAATTCGGCTATTCCTACACGCAAATTTATGCGCGCGAGCCGATACTGAGCAGCCGTTTCTATCGCAATTACAGTCAAGCCTACCGCATGCATTTCTCGCCGCGCCCGATGCGCGATTACGGCAATTTCGACTGCGAAGCCGACTTTGTCAGCATCGCCGGCAGCACCTTTAAAACCACATTCTGCCGCCAACCCAGCAAACATTTCGCCAAAGACGGCGAAAGCATCGACGATATGCGCATGATTGCGGCAAAAATCGGCGACCCGCAATCGGGCTTTTTAATCGAAATCGTACTGCACGGCGTACAAACCCGCCTAGGCAAAGCTATTATGGCGCATATGTTGGAGCAAATCACATGGCAGAACTAAAAATCGAAACCCGCTATGAAGTCTATGAAGCCAAGCAATTTCCCGTCCGCATCGGGCGGGCGGTGGATAATGACATCGTTATCCGCGCACTGGGCGTTGCCGACTATCATCTCATCATTGAAGAAAGCCCCGAAGGCCTGCAAATCCGCAATCTGCATGAGGCGCAAATCAATAGCAAAAATCTGCGCAGCCGCGCCGTTATCGACAAAAACACCGCCATTACCATCGGCAGCAGCCTCATTAAGCTCTGGATCGATCCCAAAGCCCCGATGCCGAATGCGGCAAAATCCGGCAAATGGCTGTGGATTACGCAGCCGGTTGCCGCTATCTGTTGGTTTATGCTCGCCCTTGCCCTGCCGATGTGGACGGATTATCTGGAAACTCCGATTAACTACTTCGCCAATTGGCGCCTGCTCTTCTTTTCCGCCGCAACGATTTTAGCCATCGTATGGGTCATACACAGCATGATTCTGCCGCTGGTGCGCCGTTATCTGCTCATACCGCTTTTAGGGCTGGTTTCCGCACTATCCCTATTTACCAGCATTAATGACCAAATCGTCTATTGGCTCATCTTTCAACTCAATATCAATTGGTTGGACTTTCCTGCCTTTTTACTCTCCTGCGGCGTCTTTATCTGGATATTCCGCGCCTTCTTCCGCGACTTTGTTCCCTTAAGCGGCAGATTGCTCACGCGCTATACCTTGGCAATTTGCCTGCCCTGCTTATTATTGTTGTTTTACAACTATCTAAAACCACATAATTTTTTCACCTATCGCAGCGGCAGCTTCCCCAGTTATCACAAAGGACTCTTGCAACATAAACTGCCTTTGAAGGAAGAAAAATCCATAAGCGAATTCTTTTCAATTGAAAAATCAAATTGATTTTTGTTTAACGATTAAATTAAATTATGCTCATTGTCTTGTTTCGATAATGAGCTATACTAGACACACTCTTAAATAAAGCGAGGAAAATATCATGGAAATCAATATCGGATTAAACGATTCGCAACGTAAAGCCATTGCCGACGGCTTGTCAAAAGTACTGGCGGACAGCTACAGCCTTTACATCAAAACCCATAATTATCACTGGAACGTTACAGGTCCTCAATTTAATGCTCTGCATACCATGTTCGAAAGTCAATACACCGAATTAGCGCCTGCAATTGACGAAATCGCCGAACGTATTCGTGCCCTAGGACATCTGGCACCGGGTTCTTATAAAGAATTTAGCGAATTGACCAGCATTAAAGACGGTGATAACCGCTTAACGGCAAATGAAATGGTTAAAGAATTGGTAGAAGGACAAGAAACCGTTGCCCGCACCTGCCGTTCGCTCATTTCGACTGTTGACGAAGCAGGCGACGAACCGACTGCCGATTTATTGACCGTTCGTATGCAAACCCATGAAAAAAATGCTTGGATGTTGCGTGCGATGTTAGCCAATAACTAAGCAAAATATCAGAAAAAAGCCTCTTCTTTTTAGAAGAGGCTTTTAGTTTTTCTCAAATTTAAGGAATTATATGCACATTAAACCCCTTCTGCTTTCCATGCTTGCCGCCGTCGCTTTACCGGCATTGGCTGATAATGAAAAAATCATTACCGCTCTCAGTCCTTTCGGCGTCAGCAATATGCAAATCAGCGACTCGCCGATTGCCGGCTTGAAAACCGTCCTCAGCGATCAGGGCATTTTCTACGCCAGTGAAGACGGACAATATTTTCTGCAAGGCTCACTCGTACAAATCACGCCCGAAGGTCCTGTCGATTTAAGCAATGTCGTGCTCATCGACAAACTCAATGCCATGGCGGACAACATGATTATCTACCCCGCCAAAGAAGAGAAATATGTGGTCAACGTATTTACCGACATTACCTGTCCCTATTGCATACGCCTGCATGAACACATGGCGGAATACAATGAACGCGGCATTACTGTGCGCTATTTAGCTTTCCCGCGTGCGGGTGCAGAATCTAAAGTAGCCGATCAAATGGAAGCCATTTGGCTGGCAGAAGACAAGCAGGCGGCGCTAAATGAGGCCAAAAGCAAAAGCGGCAAAAGCCTGTTAAAACCTGTCAAAAGCAAAATTGTGGCGGAACAATTTAATATCGGCGTGCAATTCGGTGTTGCCGGTACACCCGCCATCGTGCTATCCAACGGCACATTGATAGAAGGCTACCGCCAACCGAATGAACTACTCAGCATCTTAGAAAGCACCATCAAGGCAAAATAATGGCTTGGCAGACTGCCCCGCTGATCTACGGCATGGACTTATTCGGCTGTGCGGCGGCGGCAGTTGCCGCCAGCACGCTTGCCAAACGAGTCGGGCTGGATTTTATCGGCGCGGTCATGATTGCCTCCATCGGAGCCATCGGCGGCGGAACACTGCGCGATTTGCTCATTAACCGCCATCCGCTGTTTTGGCTGCACGATCTCAATTATCTCTATGTGATTGTCGGCACCGCCATTTTGGTGCAAATCTTTTATCACCATATCGAATCCATTTTTGAACGCCCTCTGCGTTTTTTTGATGCCATCGGCTTAGGCGCATTTGCCGTCATCGGTTTTCAAGTGGCGATGAGCAAAAACCTCGCCTACCCCTTTGTGATTCTCATGGGCGTGCTGACCGCTGTCGCCGGCGGCATCATGCGCGACATCATCTGCAACAAACTGCCCTTGGTCTTATGCCGCGAAATCTACATCTCCTGCGTGATTATCGGCGGCTTGGTCTATCTTGGACTGACAGAATGGCATTTCAGCCCTTGGCTGCGCGATATTCTGACTATGCTCTGCGTGATTATCCTGCGCCTTTTTGCCATTCGCGGCGACTGGCAGCTACCTTCCTTATCAATTACACCCAAACGCAAATAAGCGGGTATTCCATCAATTATCAAACGGCACTTTTTTCCGTCTTAACTTTCGATATTTCCGTAAAGGCAATTTAATAATATGGTATTCTATAAATTCCTTTAACGTCTTTCTTTTCAATAAATGTTGATTGGCTTTGTGATAAACGGAACGTTCGAATTCCATATCACTTCCTAATCCATTATTCACTTGCAAACACTGATCTTGTATACATACGGCCGGAAAAACTTGGTAGACTGTAATATCTTTTCTCCTAAGCATATTATCAAATAATATCCAGTCTGCGGATTTTACTTTATATGCCTCATGATTATTAACAGATCGCAGCTCTGCCAATAAAATTTCGGCTGCATGATATGAAATAATATATGCGGCAGACCCCAAAGCAATACTTTCTAATTTAAAAAACTGACAATTTTCTTTTGAAGGGATTTTTGTTTTTTTTAAATTTGATTTTGTTAGAAACGTTTCCAACCTAATAATAACGGCATCATTTGCAAATCTACTTTCTATCCACTCGCTATCTTTTAAAAAAAAGTGCGCTCTACGACCTAGTACGACATCATCTTCAAAAATTGCCATATATGCTATGCGCTCATCGACGCATTTTTTCCATAAACTGGCATGGCTCATCAAACAAGATTTTTCACCTAAACTTAATTGTTGATTATATTTTAGAGAAGGCATAATAATCTCAATAGTTTCATCAAGATTTTCAGGCGTCACCGCTTCAAAAAGCTCAAAAGCAATTTTTTCATTTAAATCAAACATATTAACAATATGTTTTCTACGATTTTCAGCTGCTTTTATATTGATTACAAAATTTTTTATCATTTTAGCGTTTCCTGAAGTTAATTCTTCAATGATTGCACCGGTGCGGGGATGCGTCCGCCGCGTCGGACAAAGACGCTGCAATTGCCTTCTTTGACCGGCATAATCGGCGCAGCACCCAGTAATCCGCCGAATTCGACCATTTCGCCCACGCCTTTATGCGGCACAGGGATAATGCGCACGGCGGTGGTTTTGCTGTTGATCATGCCGATGGCGGCTTCGTCTGCAATGATGCCGGCAATCGTGTCGGCGCCGGTGTCGCCGGGCACGGCAATCATATCCAAGCCGACCGAGCAGACCGCCGTCATCGCCTCGAGTTTGGACAGGCTGAGCACGCCGGCTTGTGCCGCGGCAATCATGCCTTCGTCTTCGGAGACGGGAATAAAGGCGCCGCTTAAACCGCCGACGGCGCTGCTTGCCATCATGCCGCCTTTTTTCACCGCATCATTGAGCATGGCCAAGGCGGCGGTCGTGCCGTGGGTGCCGCAGACGGATAAGCCCATTTGTTCTAAAATCCGCGCGACGGAATCGCCGACTGCCGGTGTGGGGGCAAGCGATAAATCCAAGATACCGAAGGGAATATTCAGACGTTTGGCGACTTCCTGCCCGACGAGTTCCCCCACGCGGGTAATTTTAAAGGCGGTTTTTTTGATGATTTCGGCGATATCGGTCAAATCTTGTGCCTTGCTGTTTTCCAAAGCCGCTTTGACTACGCCGGGACCGGAGATGCCGACATTGATGACGCTTTCGCCCTCGCCGCCGCCGTGAAATGCGCCTGCCATGAAGGGATTGTCTTCCACCGCATTGCAGAAGACGACAAATTTGGCGCAGCCGAAGGCTTCGGGTGTGGCGGCGGCAATCGCTTTAATCGTTTCGGCAACGAGGTTGACCGCGTCCATATTGATGCCTGCCCGCGTGCTGCCGATATTGGCGGAGGCGCAGACGATTTTGGTTTCCGCCAATGCCTGCGGCAGCGAAGCTATCAGCAAGCGGTCGCTCTGCGACAAGTCTTTATGCGCCAAAGCGGAAAAGCCACCTAAGAAAGAAACGCCCAAATCACCGGCGGCTTTGTCTAAGATTTTGGCGAGACGGACAAAGTCTTCGGGCGTTTTCGCGCAAGCCGCGCCTATCTGCGCGATGGGCGTTACCGCGATTCTTTGATTGACAATCGGCACGCCGTAAGTCGCCGATACCGCTTGCACGGTACCGACCAAATCTTTGCCGATGCGCATGATTTTCTCGTAAATCTTATCGGCCGTACGCCCCACATCGCTGTCTGCGCAGCTGTGCAAATCAATGCCTAAAGTAACGGTGCGCACATCAAAATGCTGATGAGAAAACATCTGCAAGGTTTCGACAATCTCGCCGTATTTCCATTCGCTACGCATGGCTTAAATCCTGTGCATGGCGGTAAACAAAGCCTCATGCTGCAAGCGAATATCCAATTCGCAGGCGCGGCCGTAATCGGCAAATACCTGTGCCAGCTCGGTAATCTCGCGTTGACAGGCAGATAAATCCGCCTCAATCATCATCGTAAAATAACCGCTCATCAATTGCTGGCTGATATTGACGATGTTTACCCGCTCCTCCGCCAATAATTTGCTCACATCATAAACAATGCCGATGCGGTCTTTGCCGATGACACTCAAAATCGCTTGCATACGTCCTTCTCCGAATAAAAATACACAGCTTACGCCTTTATCCGTCAAAAACAAAGCCGCAGCGGCTGCGGTGCCTCCTACCGATACATTATACTGCTGTTAAGCGCTTCTTAGCGCAGCCTTATCTTAAAAGCAAGGCAAATCCACTATAATGCGGCTATGAACGAACTCTTCCCTATTATCTTCAGCGCCTTCTTCACAGGACTGGCCGGCGGCGCGCATTGTCTGGGCATGTGCGGAGGCATCGGCAGCATGCTCGGCATGCACAGCCGCCTGCGCAATCAAATCCTCAGTTATCAGGCAGGCAGACTGTTTTCTTATACTTGTCTGGGCTTTTTCTGCGGTTGGCTGCTGCCGCTCATCGGCATACACCCCGGCATGGGCGATACGGGACTATGGATTCGCCGCATCAGCTCTCTGATTATCGCCGCAATCGGCTTGATGCAAGTTTTCAACATTGCCCCCCTACGCCTGCTTGAACGCTACGGCTACCGCCTATGGCAGCCATTAAACCGCTTCTTGCAACAACTACTGCCCATTCGCAGCCATGCCGATGCCTTTATTGTCGGCAGCCTTTGGGGGCTTCTGCCCTGCGGGCTGATTTATGCCGCGCTTGCCATTGCCATCAGCCGTGCACAAGCCCTAGAATCTGCGGCAGTGATGCTGAGCTTCGGACTGGGCACCCTGCCTGCCATGCTCGGCATCAGCCTCTTTTCGCGCCAAATCGCGCAAGCCCTAGCGCATACGCATCTGCGTCGCGTCTTAGGATTACTGATTATGCTCATGGCGGCATGGGCATGGCATTAAAGGAAATCATTATGCAAAGTCCCGTTCTGCGCCGCGCCGGCGTCTTCACATGGCTTATCTTCGCGCTGTGCGTCCTATTTACGCTTCTGATTCGCGCCGGTGCTAAGCGAGAAATGCTCGCCTATTTCGTCTTTTATCCGCCGCTCATGGCGGAAGGGGAAATCTGGCGCCTAATTACCCCGACCTTCCTGCATTTTTCTTTTTACGGCTCGGTCATCATTCATCTGCTGTTTAATAGCCTGATTTGGCTCAATCTGGGCGGCTGGATAGAATATTGCGAAAAAGCTTGGCGTTTGCCTCTGTTGTTTTTAAGCACCGCCCTCATCAGCAATACTGCTGCGTATTTCAGCTACGGCGTAGCATTCGGCGGGCTGTCGGGCGTTGCCTACGGATTAATCGGCTATCTCTGGTGGGCGGGACGGCGGGTCGTCTTATACCGCATGATATTGCCTACAAAAATGTTCTACACCTTTCTGGCTTTCCTTGCCCTAGGCTACACGGGGCTGATTGGCAATATCGCCAACAGCGCGCATCTCGGCGGACTGATTGCAGGCATCGCCTTTGCCGCCCTGTTGCCGCCGCGTTTTAAACCCTTAACAGCAGCGCAAGATTAAATGCCGGATTTAGCCGAAGCAGACATAGGAAAAGTGTTAAAATTTGCCGGCTAATCTTTTTCAACTGAAAGCTAAGGAGCACCTATGAGTACACGTACCGAACACGACACAATGGGTAATGTGGAAGTCCCGTCTGATGCTTATTGGGGCGCGCAAACACAGCGCAGCCGCGATAATTTCAAAATCGGCGGCGAAACCCTGCCTTTGCCGCTGATTGAAGCCATGGCATTGGTGAAAAAAGCGGCGGCAATCACAAACGCTTCTTTGGGACGCATCAAGACGGAGCAGGCGGATTTAATCACGCAAGCTGCCGATGATGTCTTGGCGGGCAAATTGGCAGGACAATTTCCTTTAGTAGTCTGGCAAACAGGCTCGGGCACGCAGTCGAATATGAATATGAACGAAGTGTTGGCCAATCGCGCGAATGAGATTGCCGGCACGGGTTTGGCAGCCTATCAGCCGATTCACCCCAATGACCATGTGAACCACGCGCAATCGACCAATGATTCCTTCCCTACCGCCATCCATGTGGCAGCGGCAATTGAAATCAATCGCTTACTAATTCCGGCAGTTAAAGCTCTGCGCGATACTTTAGATGCCAAAGCCAAATCTTTCGCCTCGATTGTCAAAATCGGGCGCACGCATTTGCAAGACGCCACGCCTCTGACTTTAGGACAAGAATTCTCCGGCTATGTCTCGCAGCTTGATCATGGCTTGGATCGTTTGCAACATGCCTTGCAAGGTTTGTATGAACTGCCTTTGGGCGGCACGGCGGTCGGTACAGGCTTGAACAGTCATCCCGAATATGCCGCCAAAGCGGCGGAGCAATTAGCCGCATTATCCGGTCTGCCTTTCGTGACCGCGCCAAATAAATTTGAGGCATTGGGCGGACGCGATGCGGCAGTTTACGCTTCCGGCGCTTTAAAAACCTTGGCGGCGAGTTTGAACAAAATCGCTAATGACGTGCGTTGGTTAGCCAGCGGTCCGCGCTGCGGTTTGGGCGAGCTGAAAATCCCTGAAAACGAGCCCGGCTCTTCAATTATGCCCGGCAAAGTCAACCCGACGCAGTGCGAAGCACTGACAATGGTCTGCTGCCAAGTCTTCGGTAATGACGTCACCATCAATATGGCGGGCGCAAGCGGCAATTTCGAGCTGAATGTCTATATGCCCGTCATCGGCTTTAATTTGCTGCAATCCATTCGTTTGCTCGGCGATGCCTGCAACAGCTTTAACGAGCATTGCGCGGTAGGCATTGAGCCGGTGCCGGAAAAAATCGATTATTTCCTACATCACTCTTTGATGCTGGTCACGGCGCTTAACCGCAAAATCGGCTATGAAAATGCGGCAAAAGTGGCAAAAACCGCCTATAAAAACGACAAATCTCTGCGCGAAACCGCGGTCGAGCTCGGGTTACTGACCGCAGAGGAGTTTGATGAGTTGGTCAAACCTGAAGATATGGTCGCCCCGCGTTGATAATTACTCCAAAAGCCGCCCTCAACAAGGCGGCTTTTGTAACGCTGCTATAATGGATTAGTGAATATCAATCACTTATTTAGCGGAATGATGCTCTACTGCTGCGATTGGCAAGACAGTAGAGTGTGGAAGGCTTGGTTTAAGAAGAATAAGCGCCGGCTTGCGACAGATTCGCCGTATGGTCCTTAGAAATGCGGGTCAGTTTGTCGCTAAGAATTTTGAGCAAAATGCCGTAGGCGGGCAGAAATAGCACGATGGAAATGCTCAATTTCCAAGCATAGTCCATCAGCGCGATTTCAACCCAGTGCTCGGCAAGGAAGGGATCGGCGCTTTTATAAAAGGCGGTGCTAAAAAAGGCGAGCGTATCCAGAGCATTGCCAAAAAGAGTGGATGCGGCGGGTGCCAGCCACCATTGTTTGTGTCGGCGCAGGCGGTTGAAGACGCTGACGTCCATGATTTGACCGATGAGGTAGCCGAGCAGACTGGCAAGGGCAATTCTCGCCACCACCGTATTCAGGCTGCTAAGCGCCGCAAAACCCGTAAATTCGCCGTTTAAGAATAAGACGCCGATGAAGTAAGAGATAAAAAGTGCAGGAATCATGCTGAAGAAAATGATTTTGCGCGCGAGTGCGGCGCCGAAGATACGCACGGTAAGGTCGGTGGTTAGAAAAATAAAGGGGAAAGTAAATGCGCCCCAAGTGGTGTGCAAGCCAAAAAGCGTAAAAGAGATTTGGACAAGATAGTTGCTGGAGATAATGACAATCATATGCCAAAAAACCAGCCAGCGAAGTGCTTTTTGCTGTTGGGCGGGGCTAAAGTTGAATTGCTGAATTTGCATGTATATTCCTTGATAATAATGTCGTTTGCCACATCGGGCGCTACACCGAATGCGTTATGGTGCTGAGGTATCGATAGTTAGCGGCGGCCATGCTGAAAAAGGCGTTCGCGTGCCATTGCGGCATAAGGGCTGTCCGCTTGTCCGTAATTGGCATAGGGATGAATGGCGATGCCGCCGCGCGGGGTAAATTCGCCGAAGACTTCGATGTATTTGGGCTGCATCAGCGTAATCAGGTCTTTCATAATGATATTGACGCAGTCTTCGTGAAAATCGCCGTGATTGCGAAAGCTGAATAAATACAGCTTGAGCGATTTGCTTTCTACCATGCGCTGATTAGGAATATAGGCAATATGGATGATGGCAAAGTCCGGCTGCCCCGTCATCGGGCAAAGACTGGTAAATTCCGGACAGATAAAACGCACGAAATAATCATTATCGCCGTGTTTATTGGGAAAGGCTTCCAGAATGTCGGGCGAGTATTGCGCGGGATAATGCGTCCCTTGATTGCCGAGCAGGGAAAGCTCGGCGAGTTCTTGTTCGTTTCTCATGTTTGACCTAGTTTTTTATGGTGGGAGGGTTGCGAACCACGTTGTTTAACAATGTATTTTATAGGATCTTCATATGATTGCGAAAATACGCTATAAGCCGACAAATATGTCTTGCAACATTTTGGGCGGACGACAGTTTACACGATATGGAGGAAAAGAGAAGGATGAATATTCAACCATTCTTGTCTATTGTCAATTATGATGCTGATACAGTCGAAGAATTGAAAAAGTATTACGGTGCTGGCTCGCCTTGCCGTAATACTTTTTCAATTCTTTGACTATAGTGATGTATTTCATTGTTGGGTAGAAGAATTGCTGTTAACACAATTGCCTGAAAACAGCGTCATTATTATGGACAATGCCAGCTTTCACAAAAGACAGGATACCCAACAGCTTATTGCAGATGCGGGACATCATATTTTATGGCTGCCGCCATACAGTCCGGATCTGAACCCAATCGAGAAAATATGGACTTAGCTTAAACGTAAACGTAAGGATTGGCGCTTAGATTGCATCGATAAACTATTCTTTTACTTCCTGTGGATTTGTAACTCTTTTTGATTTCCTTGACTATACTTTTTCACTTCTCCGACTATAATTATCAAAACCCTAAAAAAACGGCACGCAATTGCGTGCCAAATTAGGGAAGGACTTCTTTGTCTTAATCACGCTGTGTGCGGATTAGTGATGATGATCGTGCGCGTCTTCAACCATAAAGGTTAAAGTCGCATAGCTAGCCAGTTTTTGGCATTCGCTTTGATCCGGATAGTCGGATTTATGCACGACGCGGAGTTTCCAAAAGCCTTTGCGCAAGGGATAGAATTGCAGACTGCCGTCCGGACGCGTGGTGTCGGAGAAGGCTTGCGGCTCGAGTTTGTGAATTTTGTCGTTCGGATCTTTGGTCGTAAAGCCGGAGAAGGTGCCGACGACGGTCGCGCCTTCCAAAGGTTCGCCATTGAAATAGACTTTCAGCGGAAAGCCTTCACCGATAATGATATTGGCAGGATTGTCTTGTGGCACGATTTCCAAACCTTGACCGACAGGTTTGGTTACCACCGCAGTGTCTGCACTTTCATGTCCTGCATTAAGTACCATTTTGCCGTACATACGGGTTTGTTCGCAGTAGGTGGCATCAGGCATTTGCTTTAGATTTTCCTGTTTCCAGCCTTTGGCGTTTTTTGACCAAAAAGTCGGACTGTATTCTGCGGTCAGCAGGTAGCTGCCATCTTTGATTTCTTCAGGCGAAGTGAAATAGATATTGCGCTTCTCACTGCGCACCATGTCGATTTTGCCTTCCGGACCGATGAGCTGCATCGGTTTTTTGAAGATATGCATACGCTCTTCCGGAATGTCGGCTAAATCGGGGAAATCGCCGTAACCAAGGCTAGCTTTGAGAATTTCGCCGCCATGGGTGTGTCCTGCATCGACCCATACTTCATGGGCAAGGCTCGGCAGGCTAAACATCGCCGCCATTGTCAGGGCTAGTACTTTTTTCATATTAACTCCGTATGTGTTTCAATCTTTCAAATGTTATATTGTTGCAGAAATTCTTGCAAGTTTTTTCTGCATCACATACATAAATGGTTACACTATGCACAGATAATATCAGGAGTAAAGAATGATTAAAGCGATTGTCCCCGGTTCTTTAATGATTTGCGGCGAACATGCGGTGGTTTACGGTCAATCTGCGCTAGTCTGCGCGGTGGCGCAATATGTGTGCGTCGGCATTACCAAGCGCAGCGATAATATACTGCGCATTAACAGCGCTTTAGCGCAATATGAAGCACCTTTATCGGCATTGAAAGAAGAACCCAAACTGCGCTTTGTTTTGGCAGCTGTACGCCGCCAACTGCCGTATACGGGGCTAGATATGGTGATTGAGAGCGCGATTGATCCTTTACTAGGTTTCGGTTCTTCAGCGGCAGTAACAGTCGCGACGCTTGCGGCTTTGTCCGCTGTCCGGAAAAAAGAGATGGATAATGCCGCCTTGCACCGTGCTGCGCATGAGGTAATTTTGGAGATTCAAAAACGCGGCAGCGGTGCGGATTTGGCAGCAAGCATTTGGGGCGGCATGTTGGCGTATTCGCCACCGCCTGCATTGTCGGTACAATCTTTGCCCCTACCGTCTTTGTCTTTAAGCGTGCGCTATGCGGGATATAAAACACCGACCGCCGAAGTACTGGCGACGCTAGCAGCAGCAGCGGAGGAAAAACCTGACGCGTATGCAGAGTTGTATCAGCGAATGGGGGCAGTCAGTCAAGCAGCAGCACATGCAGCGGCACAGCAGAATTGGCAGCTGTTTTATCAACACTTAAACGCTTATCAAATGTTAATGCAAGAATTAGGCGTCTGCGATGCGGTACAGGCGGCACATTTGGCGGCGGTGCAAGATTGCGCGGCGGCAGCGAAAATCAGCGGCAGCGGCTTAGGCGACTGCATTATCGCTTTTGCCGAACGCACACCCGCGCAACATCAAGCAGTGCAGATCGCAGCGCAAGGGCTGCGTATTATCAGAAATAAATATGGCTAGTGAAAAAGATGATACCTCTCAATATAGTCAATTCATGACAAAGTTGCACGCCTAAAAATATCAAGCTCTACTATTGTGCGAGCTAACATACAAAAACCGTGTCTTTATTTGAGCTGAATTAACTATAGCATTCCCATTCCATTTCCTTGTTGCTTAGATGAGATGATGAGTCTTTAATTAAATCGACACGGATTTCTGAGTGCCCTCTCTCACTAGGAAAGCAGACTCCTAAAAATCAAAGACTATCTAATAAGGATCAGATAGTCTTTTAGAAAACTTTTGTGCCTTAGGTTAGTAGCCTAAAACTATTTTAAATTTTGAACATCCTCGAAAGAAGTTTCGCCCTCAACGCTTAAATCCTCTTTCAGTGCAGAAAAAATGCCCTCACCTATTCCTTTAACCAAAACGATATCTTCAATTTTGGCAAAATCTCCATTAGCTTCACGATACTCTACAATCGCCTTAGCTTTAACCTCGCCAATATTTTTGAGCTGAGACAGTTCTTCTACCGTAGCCGTATTGATATTGACCTTAGCAGATACCGCAGCCGATAAGCCCAATAAGACCAATACTCCCACTGCTTTAGTTAAAGTTTTTTTAAACAACATAATGTACTCCTCAATTATTTTCCAAATTATGATGGTATAAGCTCTAAGCTCTAAGCTCTAAGCTCTAAGCTCTAAGCTCTAAGCTCTAAGCTCTAAGCTCTAAGCTCTAAGCTCTAAGCTCTAAGCTCTAAGCTCTAAGCTCTAAGCTCTAAGCTCTAAGCTCTAAGCTCTAAGCTCTAAGCCTAGCTCTAAGCTCTAAGCTCTAAGCTCTAAGCTCTAAGCTCTAAGCTCTAAGCTCTAAGCTCTAAGCTCTAAGCTCTAAGCTCTAAGCTCTAAGCTCTAAGCTCTAAGCTCTAAGCTCTAAGCTCTAAGCTCTAAGCTCTAAGCTCTAAGCTCTAAGCTCTAAGCTCTAAGCTCTAAGCTCTAAGCTCTAAGCTCTAAGCTCTAAGCTCTAAGCTCTAAGCTCTAAGCTCTAAGCTCTAAGCTCTAAGCTCTAAGCTCTAAGCTCTAAGCTCTAAGCTCTAAGCTCTAAGCTCTAAGCTCTAAGCTCTAAGCTCTAAGCTCTAAGCTCTAAAAATTAGAACATAAACGTAAGAGATTTTAAACTTAACAAAAAGCAATAAATAAAAAAGCCCCTGTATTACTACAGGGGCTTCGAATAAAAACCTGACATTGACCTACTCTCACATGGGGAGACCCCACACTACCATCGGCGATGCTGCGTTTCACTTCTGAGTTCGGCATGGATTCAGGTGGGACCACAGCTCTATGGATGTCAGGAAAACCGGTTACTTCAATTTATGTATCGATCACTTTCTTACCGATACTTCAACGTAATTCTTTAAGCTTCAAAATAACTTGAGCGTTGTATGATCAAGCCTCACGATCAATTAGTACTCCTTAGCTGCATACATTACTGCACTTCCACATGGAGCCTATCAACGTCGTCGTCTTCAACGGATCTTTAGAGACCTTTAAGGTCTAGGGAGATCTTATCTTAGGAGGGGCTTCCCACTTAGATGCTTTCAGCGGTTATCCCTTCCGAACATAGCTACCCAGCAATGCCATTGGCATGACAACTGGTACACCAGAGGTTCGTCCATTCCGGTCCTCTCGTACTAAGAACAGCTTCCTTCAAATCTCCAACGCCCACGGCAGATAGGGACCGAACTGTCTCACGACGTTCTGAACCCAACTCGCGTACCACTTTAAATGGCGAACAGCCATACCCTTGGGACCTGCTACAGCCCCAGGATGTGATGAGTCGACATCGAGGTGCCAAACTCCTCCGTCGATATGGACTCTTGGGAGGAATCAGCCTGTTATCCCCGGAGTACCTTTTATCCGTTGAGCGATGGCCCTTCCATTCAGAACCACCGGATCACTAAGACCTACTTTCGTATCTGCTCGACTTGTCTGTCTCGCAGTTAAGCGGGCTTCTGCCTTTGCACTCTTGGTACGATTTCCGACCGTACCGAGCCCACCTTCGCACTCCTCCGTTACTCTTTAGGAGGAGACCGCCCCAGTCAAACTACCCACCAGACACTGTCTGAGATCCCGATTCAGGGACCGTCGTTAGAACATCAAAATACGCAGGGTGGTATTTCAAGGTTGGCTCCACAAAAACCAGAGTTCTTGCTTCATAGCCTCCCACCTATCCTATGCAACGTATTTCAATGTTCAGTGTCAAGCTGTAGTGAAGGTTCACGGGGTCTTTCCGTCTTGCCGCGGGTACACTGCATCTTCACAGCGATTTCAACTTCACTGAGTCTCGGGTAGAGACAGCGCCGCCATCGTTACGCCATTCGTGCAGGTCGGAACTTACCCGACAAGGAATTTCGCTACCTTAGGACCGTTATAGTTACGGCCGCCGTTTACCGGGGCTTCGATCAAGAGCTTGCACCCCATCAATTAACCTTCCGGCACCGGGCAGGCGTCACACCCTATACGTCCACTTGCGTGTTTGCAGAGTGCTGTGTTTTTGATAAACAGTCGCAGCGGCCTATTCTCTGCGGCCTCCAACAGCTATTCACCGTCAGAGGCATACCTTCTCCCGAAGTTACGGTATCATTTTGCCGAGTTCCTTTACCCGAGTTCTCTCAAGCACCTTAGAATTCTCATCCTACCCACCTGTGTCGGTTTGGGGTACGGTCAAACAATATCTGAAGCTTAGAGGCTTTTCCTGGAAGCAGAGCATCAACCACTTCGTCTCCGTAGAGACTCGTCATCACGTTTCAGTCTTAAATACCCGGATTTTCCTTGGTATTCAACCTATGCGCTTAAACACACGTCCAACAGTGTGCTGGCCTAGCTTTCTCCGTCCCCCCATCGCAATATTGTTCGGTACAGGAATATTAACCTGTTTCCCATCGACTACGCTTTTCAGCCTCGCCTTAGGGACCGACTCACCCTGCGCCGATTAGCGTTGCGCAGGAACCCTTGGGTTTTCGGTGTGCGGGTTTTTCACCCGCATTATCGTTACTCATGTCAGCATTCGCTCTTGTGATACCTCCAGCATTCTTCTCAAAACACCTTCATCAGCCTACACAACGCTCCCCTACCACACACGCTTTCGCGTGCATCCGCAGCTTCGGTATACAGTTTAGCCCCGGTAAATCTTCCGCGCAGGACGACTCGACTAGTGAGCTATTACGCTTTCTTTAAAGGGTGGCTGCTTCTAAGCCAACCTCCTAGCTGTCTTCGCCTTCCCACTTCGTTTCCCACTGAACTGTAATTTGGGGACCTTAGCTGGCGGTCTGGGTTGTTTCCCTCTTCACGACGGACGTTAGCACCCGCCGTGTGTCTCCTGTGGTAAAACTTTACGGTATTCAGAGTTTGCATCGGTTTGGTAAGTCGGTGTGACCCCCTAGCCGAAACAGTGCTTTACCCCCGTAAGTCAATCCACAAGGCACTACCTCAATAGTTTTCGGGGAGAACCAGCTATCTCCGAGCTTGTTTAGCCTTTCACTC